>NZ_FXAS01000055.1:0-15016 GCF_900177785.1 Cedecea sp. NFIX57
GCCGAACTCAGAAGTGAAACGCCGTAGCGCCGATGGTAGTGTGGGGTCTCCCCATGCGAGAGTAGGGAACTGCCAGGCATCAAATTAAGCAGTAAACCGGGGCAACAAACCGGTGGTTGTAGAAAAATTCGGTGGAGCGGTAGTTCAGTCGGTTAGAATACCTGCCTGTCACGCAGGGGGTCGCGGGTTCGAGTCCCGTCCGTTCCGCCACTTATTTAAGCCCTGAGTCTTAGACTCAGGGCTTTTTTGTTTTTAAATTTCATCATCTGTGATGACATTGTTGCTGATTTAGCAAAAATCTTCTGCATTTATTCGTCTTTTTTACCTGAGTCCTCCCCGGCATACTCTGCCTCATACAAACGCACACCCTATAATGAGGTTAATAATGGCAATTCCTGCATTCGGTCTGGGCACTTTCCGCCTGAAAGACGACGTCGTCATCGCATCGGTTAAAACTGCACTGGAGCTGGGCTATCGCGCAGTAGACACTGCTCAAATCTATGATAATGAAGCAGCCGTTGGCCAGGCTCTGGAAGAAAGCGGTATTCCGCGTGATGAGCTGTTTATCACCACCAAAATCTGGATCGAAAATCTTAGTAAGGACAAGCTGATCCCAAGCCTGAAAGAGAGCCTGGCGAAGCTGCGCACTGATTATGTCGATCTGACGTTGATCCACTGGCCATCGCCAAACGATGCTGTACCTGTGGCAGAATTTATGCAGGCACTGTTGGCGGCTAAAGAAGCTGGTTTGACTCGCCAGATTGGGATTTCTAACTTCACGGTTGAACTGATGCAGCAGGCCATCGACGCTATTGGCGCTGAAAACATCGCGACCAATCAGATTGAGCTCTCTCCCTACCTGCAAAACCGCACCGTTGTTGAGTGGGCTAAACAGCACAACATCCACATCACGTCTTATATGACGCTGGCGTATGGCAAGGCACTGGCGGATGAAACGATTGGTCGCATTGCACAGAAACATCAGGCAACCCCTGCACAGGTGATTCTGGCGTGGGCGATGGCTATGGGTTACGCAGTCATTCCTTCATCCACCAAACGTGAGAATCTCGAAAGCAACCTGCAGGCGCTGAACTTGAAGCTGGATGCAGAAGACATGGCGGCTATTGCTGCTCTGGAATGCAATGACCGTCTAGTGAGCCCGGAAGGTCTGGCACCGAAGTGGGATAACTGATCCTGATTACGGCCCTTCAGGGGGCCGTTTTACTGCGTCACTCAGAAAATCAATAAATGCACGAATACGTGTACTGACCGCCCGGTCGCTATAGTACACCGCGCTAAAAGGCATATTGACCGGCAAAAGCTTGTCCGCAAGCACCTCAACAAACTCTCCGCTTTCAATTTCTTTATCAATCATAAAATCTGACAGACAGGCGATACCGTTTCCCGTCAGGCACAGCTGCTTAAGCGTTTCTCCACTATTCGAAGATAATCCAGGCTTGATCTCAAAAAGCTGCCCATCCGCCTGCGAAACCGGCCAGCGGTTAAGAGATGAGGGTTCGGTAAAGCCCAGGCAGACGTGATTCACCAGATCGGCGGCATTCTCCGGTGTACCGTTAGCGGCCAGATACTCAGGTGAAGCAATAATCTTGCGGTAGCTACTAAAGAGCGGCCGGGCACGCAGGCTTGAGTCGGTTAAATTGCCCACGCGAATAGCCACATCGACTTTACGTTCGATCAGGTTAATAAAGGTTTCTGAAGAGACAAGCGAGAGCGTCATTTCCGGGTAGCGTTCGCGAAACGGTTTTATCAGCGGCATCAGTAAATGCAGCATGACCGGCGTTGCGGCATCAATGCGTAATAATCCCCGCGGCGTTTGCTTGCTTTCCATCACTTCATTTTCGGCTGCGGCCATCGCCTGCAGAATCTGCTGTACGTTACGGAAGTAGCGTTCACCTTCCTCCGTCAGGCTCAGCTGCCGAGTTGTGCGGTTGAGCAGGCTTACACCCAGCTTCATCTCCAGCTTTTTAACCGTTCTGCTTACCGCAGAGTTAGCCTGTCCCAGCTGTTCTGCTGCGCGGCTGAAGCTCCCGCTCTCTACTACGGCAACGAAAATCGCAAGTTCTTCCGATGTAGCCTTCATTATTGCTCCACAAGCAAAATTCTATTGAGATTTTACATATTTTTGTTATTTAAGCATCCCGCCATACTGCGTGTCATCAAAAGACACCTGTTATGGAGTAAATTATGCCTCTGGCGCTTCTCGCACTGACAATCAGTGCGTTCGCAATCGGTACCACCGAATTTGTGATTGTCGGGCTTGTACCGACCATTGCTGAGCAGCTCGCTATCTCTGTGCCGTCGGCAGGATTGCTGGTTTCTATCTATGCCCTGGGCGTAGCAATTGGCGCGCCTGTTCTCACAGCTTTAACGGGCAAACTTCCGCGTAAACAGCTGCTGATCGGGCTTATGGCGCTGTTCACCGTGGGTAACGTCATCGCCTGGCTATCGCCTAATTACGAGACTCTGGTTGTGGCACGTCTGCTAACAGGTCTGGCACACGGCGTGTTTTTCTCTATTGGCTCAACGATTGCGACAAGCCTTGTGCCTAAAGAGAAAGCAGCTTCGGCCATTGCCATTATGTTTGGTGGCCTGACGGTAGCGTTGGTGACCGGCGTGCCATTAGGAACGTTCATCGGGCAGCATTTCGGCTGGCGTGAAACCTTCCTCGCGGTATCTGCTATTGGCGTGATCGCGTTAATCAGCAGCATGATCCTTATCCCGAAAGATATTCCTAACCGTGCGGTGGCGGGAATAAAAGAACAATTACAGGTATTAACACATCCACGTCTGGTGCTGATCTATCTGGTTACCGCTCTCGGCTACGGTGGCGTGTTTACCGCCTTCACTTTCCTTGCTCCAATGATGCAGGATCTGGCCGGCTTCTCACCTTCTGCAGTTAGCTGGATCCTTCTAGGTTATGGTGTATCGGTGGCTATCGGTAACATCTGGGGGGGGAAACTGGCGGATCGTCACGGTGCCGTACCGGCTCTGAAGTTTATCTTTGCCGCTCTGGCCGCGTTACTTCTGGTCTTCCAGTTCACCGCGCATTCGCATGTTGCTGCCTTGCTGACGATTTTGGTGATGGGTGTTTTTGCTTTCGGCAATGTGCCGGGATTACAGGTTTATGTTGTCCAAAAAGCTGAGCAATACACCCCAAATGCGGTAGATGTTGCCTCCGGGCTCAACATTGCGGCATTTAACGTAGGGATTGCCCTGGGCTCGATTATTGGTGGGCAGACTGTACAGAACTTCGGCCTGTCACAAACGCCATGGATTGGTGCTGTGATTGTTGTCCTGGCGTTGTTGCTGATTGGCTTAAGTGGCCGACTCGATAAGCAATCGCGGGTTGCTATCAGTTAAGTTTTACCTTTCCGGGGCGTGACTGTATACGCTCCGGGAAGGCAATGGTTTGTAATGGTCGTTGAAAGTCTGCGCTAAAGTCCCTATAACTGAAAGATAGCCTGCGAACTGCAGGCAAGTTGAGTTACAGAGGTCGTTAACCAAACGTGCACAAGAATACCTATGCCATGCGATATGTAGCCGGACAGCCAGCAGAGCGCATTCTGCCTCCTGGTTCGTTTGCGACTATCGGCCAGGCATTACCCCCCGGTGAACCTTTACCCGGTCAGGACACAATACGTGTTCTGGTGTGGAATATCTTTAAGCAGCAGCGAGCCGACTGGCTTTCGGTGCTGCAAACCTTCGGCAAAGATGCACACCTGATGTTGTTACAGGAAGCGCAAACGACGCCTGAACTGGTCAGGTTTGCGACCACTAACTATCTGGCTGCCGATCAGGTCCCTGCTTTTGTTTTACCCCAGCATCCCTCGGGCGTAATGACGCTGTCTGCTGCTCATCCGGTTTATTGCTGCCCGCTGCGGGAACGTGAGCCGATCCTGCGCTTATCTAAATCAGCTTTGGTCACGGTCTACCCGCTGCCAGACGGGCGCATGTTGATGGTGATTAACATCCACGCCGTCAATTTTAGCCTCGGTGTAGATGTCTACAGCAAGCAGTTGGGGCCTATTGGAGACCAGATAGGGCATCACAACGGGCCGGTGATCATGGCCGGTGATTTCAATGCCTGGAGCCGCCCGCGTATGAATGCGCTCTTCCGTTTTGCCCGCGAGATGACGCTCAGGGAAGTCCGCTTTACTGACGACCACCGCCGCCGGGCGTTTGGTCGTCCTCTCGATTTTGTGTTCTATCGTGGCCTGAACGTCACCGAAGCTTCGGTGCTGGTGACCCGTGCATCAGACCATAATCCGCTACTAGTTGAATTCCGTCCCGGCAAGCCTGAGCTGAAATAAGGTTCGTCAGGTCTGCCGTTGGGCAGACCTGTGCGCTGCCCTTTTTCTCACTTAACCGCAAGGACATAACGATGACAACGCAATCCCATCACGACAAAGTTGGCCAACAGTTTGGATCTCAGGCCAGCGCCTATTTAACCAGTACGGTTCATGCTTCCGGGCGCGATCTGGAGCGGCTTAGCGCAAGGCTGAATGACTTCCCGCATGCCACGCTCCTGGATATGGGATGTGGGGCAGGGCACGCCAGTTTTATTGCCGCGGCTAAAGTGAAATCGGTGGTGGCTTATGATCTGTCCGAGCAGATGCTGGCCGTCGTTGCTGAGGCGGCAACAACGCGTGGAATAGCGAATATCGCGACGCGTCAGGGATATGCGGAATCATTGCCGTTTGACGACGCTACTTTTGACGTGGTGATCAGTCGCTACTCAGCACATCACTGGCACGATGTCGGCCAGGCGCTGCGTGAAGTAAAGCGCGTGCTTAAGCCTGGTGGTATTGCCATCTTTATGGATGTGACCTCGCCAGGCCATCCGGTGAAGGATATCTGGCTGCAAACGGTCGAGGCGCTGCGTGATACTTCGCATGTGCGTAATTATTCCAGCGGAGAGTGGCTTAGCCTGTTCAATGATGCGGGCCTGGTCACGCACAGCGTGTTGTGCGACAGGTTGAATTTGGAGTTCACCAGCTGGATCGCCAGAATGCGCACGCCGATAGTGTTATCGGACGCAATCCGCGCCTATCAAAAAAGTGCCTCGGACGAGGTGAAGCAATACTTTGAATTACAGCGGGATGGATCGTTCACCAGCGATATCATCATGCTGGAAGCGCGAAAGGCGTGACGTAAAAAAGAAAAGGCACCATAAGGTGCCTTTTTTGTTCTGACTATCAGGTATCCGGAGAGTTGTTGCCGCTGACAAACAGCGTCAAACGGTCACCCGGTTTCAGGTCATCGGTACCGCTGTTCCAGCGCATCACATCTTTGATGTTCACGCCGTGGCGTTTAGCAATACTCGATAACGAGTCGCCTTTGCGCACCTGATAAGTGATGCTGCTGTTATCGGCCAGCTGCGTTGAGCTACTTTTCACGCTGAGCGTCTGCCCAACTTTAAGGTGAGCACCGCGCAGGTTATTCCAGCTCTGCAAATCCTTAGCGTTCACACCGAGGCGTGAAGCAATGCTGGACAGAGTATCCCCTGAACGCACTTTATAAGATTTGTTGCCGCCCGCGTTGAGACGGTTATCCGCCACCAGCGTTGACTGTAAAGCATCGATCTCACCAGAAGCCAGAGAGGCTTTCAGCTGATCGGCATGCTTCTTCGGCACCATCACATAGCGCTGATTTTTTCCAACGGTAGTGCTTTTCACGCCGGCGTTGAAGGTTTTCAGGTTGGTGAGCGACATGCCAGCCATTTCGGCGACCTGCGTTAACTCAACCGGATTGCTCACTTCAACACGCGCCAGCGCGCGGCTTTCATCCGTTGTCGGCAGACGTACGCCGTACTTCTGACTGTTTTTGAGTATGTCACTCAACGCCAGCATTTTCGGTACGTAGATCTTTGTTTCACGCGGCAAAGCCAGCGACCAGAAATCGGTAGGTTTACCCCGCGATTTGTTCGCTTTAATGGCGTTTAACACACGGCCTTCACCGCTGTTATACGCCGCCACGGTCAACAACCAGTCGCCGTCAAACATCTTGTTCAAACGCTGCATCATGTCCAGTGCTGCGGTGGTGGAAGCCACTACATCACGGCGTGCATCGTACGCTTTGGTCTGCTTCAGACCGTAATTGCGCCCCGTACTTGGAATAATCTGCCAAATGCCTGCGGCATTCGCGCTAGACGTCGCGTGGGGGTCAAAAGCGCTCTCCACTATGGGTAGTAGTACTAGTTCCATTGGCATGTTGCGTTTCTTAACTTGCCCGGCAATCCAGTACATATACGGCTCTGCCCGTAATGTTACATCGTGGAGATAGCTCTTATTACTCAGGTACTTCTGTTTCTGTTCGCGGATACGGACGTTTTCCGGTATCCCCATCTTTAGCTCGTTGCCGATGAAGTTCCACAGGTTTTGATCTTGCGCGAGGAAGGTTCCATCATCCATCCATCGCGCGGAGGTCGCTCGACCCGTGTACTTTCCTGCTTCACCTTGACCAGCTGCAGACAGACTCTGTGCGTGCTGTTGAATGTTGGCATCATGCTTTGACGCCTGGCACCCGACAAGCAAGACAGAGGCGAGTAGTATCGCTTTTGCCTTCATGTGTGTGTCAATGGTTGCTTAAAAGACGAGCGATGATACCGTCGCCTTTTCGACAACACAACCAGAATATTCAGAAGCTGTCCTTCTTTGTCCTTAACCAGGCGAATATCTCCTGGGGTTGTTGCAAGTTTGTTTCTTTTTTTATTTTTTCTTTTAAAACAGCATCTTCAGTGCGTAAAAAAATATTTATTTCGCGTTCAGTTTGCAAAGAAGACGGCAAGGTTGAATGATTTTTTGCGCGTAACTCCTTAACTTTCCGATAGTATCCTCCTAAATGCTCATCATGGGGTAGAATACTTAAGGAAAACTTTATGTTTGATTCCGTATACTCATGTGCGCAACAAATCAGTGTATCGGCAGGTAGTTCATTAAGCTTTTGAAATGAATTAAACATTTGTTCTGCTGTGCCTTCAAAAAGCCTTCCGCAGCCGCCTGAAAACATTGTGTCGCCGCAAAATAGATAAGGAAAACTAAAAATAGAGATATGTCCTAAAGTGTGACCAGGTGTTGCTATCACGCGAAATTCACGCCCAAGCAGGCTAAACTTATTCCCTTCGCCCACGATCTGAGTGGCACCTTTCTGCCGGGTTTCCTCCGGGCCGTAGACCTCAATTTTCGGATATTTGTCCTTTAAGTGCTGAACGCCGCCCACGTGATCGGCATGATGATGGGTCAGCAGAATGGCCTCCGGCTGCCAGCCGTTTTCCTCTATTGCTTTCAAGACCGGAGCGGCGTCGCCCGGATCAACGATCACACATTTTCCCTGCTCGTTATTAAGCACCCAGATGTAGTTATCCTGGAAGGCACGAATACTGTTAAGATTCATAGTTCAACCTCTCTATAGCCATTAAGAAGGTAGTGATGAAACCGGCAAGGATACCTGAGATTATCACTTCCCCCCATCATTGGGCGCAGCTGCGATGGGGAGAACACTATCGGAACGCACTCGAAGAGCAGCTCCGCCCGTGGCTGTCGAAAATGTTCGGCTTTCACTTATTGAAAATCGGCAATCTGAGTGCGGAAGTGAACACTGAAGCCTGCGCGATTTCGCATCAGGTTAATGTGGCCCAGCAGGGTGAACATCTACAGGTTAATGCCGATCCTCTGCACTTGCCGTTTGCGGCGAAGTCGGTGGATGCTTGCCTGTTGGCACACACCTTGCCGTGGTGCCCGGATCCCCACCGCTTGCTGCGGGAAGTGGATCGTGTCCTGATCGACGACGGCTGGATCGTGCTCAGCAGTTTTAATCCCATTAGCTTGCTGGGGCTGGGCAAAACGGTCCCGTTCCTGCGTAAGCGTGCGCCTTATAATAGCCGAATGTTTACCCCAATGAGGCAGCAAGACTGGCTATCGTTACTGAATTTTGAAGTGATGTACCGGCGCAGTTTTCAGGTGCTACCCTGGCATAAGCAAGGGGGACGTTTGCTGAGTACGCATCTGCCGGCGCTGGGCTGTATGCACGTTATCGTGGCGCGGAAACGTACGTTGCCACTAACGCTAAACCCAATGAAGAGCCGCAAAGCGAAAAATCAGATTCGCTCGGCGGTAGGAGCCACGCGGCAGTACCGCGAAGCTGTTGTTAAGGTGCCGCCGCGTCCGGCTGATACCCCACATCCTCATGAGTAGGACGAGAGGCCGCGTTGCGTGCCAGCTCGTCACAGCGTTCATTTTCCGGATGGCCCGCATGCCCTTTGACCCATTCCCACTTAATCTGATGGTGGCTTAAGGCGGCATCCAGGCGCTTCCATAAATCGACGTTTTTCACCGGCTTTTTATCCGCCGTCTTCCAGCCACGTTTTTTCCAGTTGTGGATCCACTGGGTAATGCCCTGGCGGACGTACTGGCTGTCGGTGCTGAGGACCACATCGCAGGGTTCGATCAGCGCCTCAAGCGCGACGATAGCGGCCATCATCTCCATGCGGTTATTGGTGGTGAGGCGAAACCCTTCGCTGAAGATTTTCTCGTGCTGCTTGTACCGCAAAATCGCACCGAAACCGCCCGGCCCTGGATTCCCCAGGCAGGAGCCATCGGTGAAAACTTCTACCTGTTTACGCATCTCTGGTAGACTTCCTGTGATGAAAACGTCAAGTCTGACACAAACGAGCGCGATGAGCACAGCTATATGATTTCTACCCCCACCAGACAAATAGTCCTCGATACCGAAACCACCGGTATGAACCAGATCGGTGCTCATTATGAAGGGCATCGGATTATCGAGATCGGTGCGGTTGAAGTGATCAACCGCCGCCTGACGGGCAACAACTTCCACGTCTACCTCAAGCCCGACCGGCTGGTGGACCCTGAAGCTTTTGGCGTTCACGGTATTGCGGACGAATTCCTGGCGGATAAGCCGACCTTCGATCAGGTTGCAGACTCGTTCCTCGACTATATTCGCGGCGCCGAGCTGGTCATTCATAACGCCTCCTTTGATATCGGCTTTATGGACTACGAGTTCAGCAAGCTGCGGCGCGACATTCCCAAAACGGACACCTTCTGCAAGGTCACCGACAGCCTGGCAATGGCCCGCAAGATGTTCCCGGGCAAGCGAAACAGCCTTGATGCGCTCTGCTCACGCTATGAAATAGACAACAGCAAACGTACGCTGCACGGCGCATTGCTCGATGCCCAAATCCTGGCCGACGTTTATCTGATGATGACTGGCGGGCAAACGTCACTCAAATTCTCTATGGGAGGTGATGTGCAGCAGCAGCAGGGTAGCGGCGGTATTCAGCGCGTGGTGCGTCGTGCATCAGGCATGCGGGTGATCCACGCCAGTGATGAAGAGCTGGTGGCCCATGAATCGCGTCTTGATTTGGTGCAGAAGAAGGGCGGCAGCTGTCTCTGGCGCAGCTAAAAATAGCCAAAATGAGTTAAAAATCGCCACTCAGGTGATTTTTGCGGCAAACGGTTAATTTTATGATAAAAAGCGTTGACGGTTATCGGGGCAATCCGTAATATCCGCTTCGTTCCCGACGGGGAACAAAACGCGGAGCGGTAGTTCAGTCGGTTAGAATACCTGCCTGTCACGCAGGGGGTCGCGGGTTCGAGTCCCGTCCGTTCCGCCACAATTCAGAAGGCCTGAGTCAGCAATGACTCAGGCCTTCGTCGTTTCTGCCTTTCGTAAAAATTCGCCGCCATCCCTGCGCAGTCATAGCGCGAGGATGGGTTGACGTTCTCCCTAATGCCTGCTGGCCAACGCCACGCCGATCAAAATAGTCGCAATCCCGATGATATGGAAAAGATGCAGCGTTTCGCCGAGAAACACCAGCGACAGCACCACGCCAAAGACGGGAATCAGGTGAATGCTAAGCCCGGCGCGCGCGGCTCCGACGGCCTCCACACAGCGTCCGTACAGCAGGTAGGAAACAAAAGAGGGGAATGCACCGAGGAACACGACCGCTGAAATCGTCATGGTATTCCAGTGCGGCACAGCCCCGGTGCTCATTTCATGCAGCCACAGCGGCAGTGTCACCACCAGCGCGATAGCCACCTGAACGCCCAGCAACCCCATGCGGCTAATATCGGAAGGGATTTTTCGGATCCACAGCGTATACAGCGCAAAGCAGGCCATGGCCGCCAGCAGCATCAGATCACCCGACGAAAACGCCATTTGCAGCAGCCCGTGAATATCGCCCTTAAAGATAATAAACAGCACACCACAGCAGGAAATTGCCAGGCCTACCACCTGCTTAACGCTCAGCTTATGCCCAAAAAATAGCGCGCCAAACAGCATAATCAGCACCGGTATACAGGAGTTAAGCAACAGCGCGTTGGTACTCGAAGTGTGGTGCAGGCCGATGTACACCAGCAGGCTAAAGCAGACGATCCCCGTCACCGACACGGCGACGATCCAGCCCAGATACTCCCGATAGCGGCGAAAGTCTCTTTTTATATAAGGGAGCGCAAACGGCAGAATCACAATCAGCGCCACCAGCCAGCGCATAAAAGTGAGTCCCACCGGGGGAATATCGTTGCGAACGGCTTTGCCGACGATGTAATTACACGCCCAAAGCAGCGGCGGAATGGTGAACAGGAGCAAAATATACCAGGCCGATGGCTTATGGGGGGCAGCCTCAGTGGCCGACTTCTTACTGCTGAGCAAGGGACTCTCCTTTGACACGGGATTTTGCTGGAAAGGACGAAGGGAGAATATATTACTCGCTGTCGGGCCAGTCGTCGTCGTGGAGAAGAAAAAGAGTATGTCTGAACATTAAAGGGCCTGAACCCGTGCGGGCTCAGGCCTCAGTGTTTACTCTTTGGAGGTAGCGACGCGGCCAGCAAAACCGGCAGCAACGCCGACCTTTTCACTACGCGCCAGCCAGCGGTAGCAGCTCAGGCCGAGGAAGACACCGATAAACCAGCTGAAGTTGGCGACTTCATGCAGCGAAGGAATAAAGCTGATGGTCAGGCAGACGGCAACCGAAGGTACCAGGGCGATAATCGCTTTCGGGTTAAAGCCGTTGCTGTACCAGTAGCGGCCTTTCGGCGTGTCGTTAAACAGATCGTCGACGTGAATTTTACCGCCTTTCACCAGGTAGAAGTCCGCCAGCAGGATGCCGAACAGCGGCCCAATGAACGAGCCCAGCACATCCAGCGTGTAGTGGATCAGCTCCGGGGACTGGAACAAGTTCCACGGTGTCAGCAGCACAGAACCCACCGCGGCGATCATTCCGCCCGCACGGAAGCTGATCTTCTGCGGCGAGCAGTTAGAGAAGTCGAACGCCGGAGAAACAAAGTTCGCCACGATATTGATCCCGATAGTCGCGGTGATCATTGTCAACAGGCCAATCGCCATCGCGAGGCTGTTACCGATATGGCTCACGGTTTCGATTGGGTCAGTGATCATTTTGCCGAACAGCGACTGAGTACCGGACACAATCACCACGGTCACAATAGAGAACAGCAGGAAGTTAAACGGCAGGCCCCAGC
The DNA here is from genome assembly GCF_900177785.1 of Cedecea sp. NFIX57. Taxonomy (NCBI): domain Bacteria; kingdom Pseudomonadati; phylum Pseudomonadota; class Gammaproteobacteria; order Enterobacterales; family Enterobacteriaceae; genus Cedecea; species Cedecea sp. NFIX57. The sequence continues at coordinate 11,517 of NZ_FXAS01000055.1, forward strand.
GGTTGCCGCGGCGGATCTCATTCATGCTTTTACCGTAGCGAGAGAAGTCGCCAAAGTTCAGCAGCGGGCCGGAGAAGTACGACACCACCAGCGCGGTGGCGGTGATCATCTGCCACACCTGCTCGCCGGAGCTAAGCTGCTTGCTGGCTAAGGTAAAGGAGATGCCATCGAAGCCGGTCTGATACAGGATCCAGCCTGCCAGCGCCATCATCACGATGTATACGGCAGGGCCGGCGATATCAATGAAGCGCTTAATCGCGTTCATCCCATGCCAGAACACCATCGCCTGCAGCACCCACATAATGCCGAAGCAGATCCAGCCGAGCTGAGACAGGCCGAGGAAGCTCACGCCCGTCATTGGGGCAAGCGTTGGCCAGAACTTCAACAGCACCAGCATTAAGGCGTTAGCGGCCAGGTAAGTTTGTATCCCGTACCAGGCGAAGGCGATAAGCCCGCGGATCACCGCCGGAATATTCGCGCCGAAGACGCCGAAAGCCTGGCGGCAAATTACCGCGTAAGGCACGCCCGCCATCTGGCTGGGCTTGGCGACCAGGTTGGCACAAAACTGCACGATGCAAATCCCTGCCAGCAGGCAGATCAGCACCTGCCAGCTGGCAAGCCCGAGCGTAAAGAAGCTGGCTGCCACCACATAGCCGCCCATGCTGTGTACATCAGACATCCAAAACGAAAAAATATTATACCAGGACCAAGTCTGGTGGCGGGTTGGGGCCAGGTCATCGTTGCACAGGCGCGGGCTGTAGCCGGCGTTGGCACTCTCTTTCATGGCTGTTGCGTTGTTCTCTATACCTGGCATGGGATCTGCTCCTATAAAAACAGAAGATGGATTACGTCTGCCATAGGTATTGCAGGAACCAGGCCAGGTTTGCATTTCTTGTATTCAATTATCAATGATATTGTATACAAATAAAGGGTGCCTGGTGCTAACAGGAGAGGTGAATGAAACGTGATTTCGGGGTGACAGCCCCAGCAGAACTGCATGATAAAGAAGCCGTTATCTGGCAATCGCTGATGACGGCGATGGTCGAACATCAGCTGCCGCCGGGCAGCAAACTGCCGGAAGAAGCGCTGGCGGACGTTTTTGGCATCAGCCGAACTGGGATCCGTAAAGTCTTAACGCGCCTCGCAACGGTGCAAATGATCACCATGCTGCCCGGGCGTGGTGCATTTGTGGCGATGCCGGACGTCGACGAATCAAAAGCGATCTTCCAGACGCGCTCCGTTCTCGAATGCGCCAACCTGCCTCATGTACTCGAGCATCTTCAGGCTCCGCACCTTGCTGCGCTGCGTAAAATCATCCAGCAGGAAGAAAAGGCGCACCGCGACGGAGACGGGCCGGCGGCAATCCGCCTGTCCGCGGCGTTTCATATTCAGCTGCAGGCTATTTCCGGCAACGCCGTGCTGACGGAAATGGTCACCAGTTTGACGCACCGCTCCTCGCTGGTGATCGCTGCCTGGGGCGCGCCGTGGCAGCGGGGCTGCCGCTGTGACGATCATGAACACCTTATTGATCTGCTGCGTAAAAAAGACATTGAGCCGCTGACCCTGGCGATGAAGCACCACTTCGATCACATCGTTTCCAGCCTGCATTTTGAACGCAGCGGTGAAACCACTCCAGACTTCGCCCGCCTCTTCGGCACCCGACAGGAATAACCATGCCACAGCCTATTATTCAAGTGATCAACCCTAACACCAGCCTGGCGATGACGCACACCATTGCAGAAGCCGCGCGTAGCGTTGCCGCCCCCGGTACGCAAATCCTCGCGACTTGCCCGGAGCAGGGTGTGGAGTCAATCGAAGGGCACTTTGATGAAGCCATTGCGGCCATTGGCGTGCTGGAGCAAATTCAGCAGGGCAAAGCGCAGGGCGCGAGCGGGCACGTCATCGCCTGCTTTGGCGACCCTGGGCTGCTGGCGGCACGTGAGATAGCCAGCGGGCCGGTGATTGGTATTGCCGAAGCGGCCATGCATATGGCCACGATGGTCGCCACCCGCTTCTCTATTGTCACCACGCTGCCGCGCACGGTGATCATCGCCCGCCATTTGCTGCAGCAATACGGCTTCGAGCATCACTGCGCGGCGCTGCATGCCATCGATCTGCCCGTTCTGGCGCTGGAAGACGGCACCGGGCTGGCTCAACGCATGGTGCGTGAGCGCTGCATTCAGGCCAAAAAAGAAGACAATAGCGGGGCAATCGTGCTGGGCTGCGGCGGCATGGCAAACCTGGCGAAAGAACTCACCGAAGAGATTGGTATCCCGGTTATCGACGGCGTCACCGCGGCGGTGAAGCTGGTGGAGTCGCTGGTTGCGCTGGGCATCGGCACCAGCAAATTTGGCGATCTCGCTTATCCGAATAAAAAGCCGCTTTCCGGCTCTTTTGCTCGCCTGGGTTAAGGTTACAGAGGCCAACTATGACGGAAGAACAAAAGCGTAATCGCTACCCTTTTACCGAAAACTATCCGCGCGATCTCGCCGGTTATGCGGGAAATCCTCCCCATGCGCAGTGGCCGAACGGCGCGCGTATTGCGGTTCAGTTTGTCCTGAACTTTGAAGAAGGGGCGGAAAACAACGTGCTGCACGGTGACAGCGGCTCGGAACAATTTCTCTCCGACATCATCGGGGCGGCCAGTTTCCCCGATCGCCATATGTCGATGGATTCCCTGTACGAATACGGCTCCCGGGCAGGGTTCTGGCGTATCCACAATGAATTCCAGAAGCGTGGTCTGCCTCTGACCGTGTTTGGCGTCGCCATGGCGCTGGCCCGCAACCCGGAGATTGTGGCCGCGATCAAAGCCGCCGATTACGACGTGGTCAGCCACGGCTGGCGCTGGATCCATTATCAGAATATGGACGTTGCCACCGAGCGCCAGCACCTGCATCAGGCGATGGAAATCCTTGAAGATCTGTTTGGCTCCCGCCCGCTGGGCTGGTACACCGGGCGCGACAGCCCCAATACCCGCAGGCTGGTAGTTGAGCACGGCGGTATCCTGTACGACAGCGATTACTACGGCGACGATCTGCCTTTCTGGAGCAAAGTAGCCTGCGAAGACGGCAGCACCAAACCCCATCTGATCGTGCCGTATACGCTGGATACCAATGACATGCGCTTCGCCACCGCGCAGGGGTTCAATACCGCTGAGCAGTTCTATACCTACCTGAAAGACAGTTTCGACGTGCTGTATGAAGAAGGCGACACGGCACCGAAGATGATGTCCATCGGCATGCACTGCCGCCTGTTGGGGCGACCAGGCCGGTTCCGGGCGCTGCAGCGTTTTCTGGATTACGTGCAGCAACATGAAGGGGTGTGGATTTGCAGAAGGCAGGACATTGCCGAGCATTGGGTGAAGACACATCCGTATATTGAGTAATACTTTTTGCTATCAGGATGTTATCCCCTTGTATGTTTAAAGTCACTTCAGTTACCCGCCGTCAGGCGGGTACACTGTCAAAGCGTTTGACCTGATGCCACAGCCCGTTTCCCCT
>NZ_FXAS01000073.1:0-5643 GCF_900177785.1 Cedecea sp. NFIX57
GCTACGGCTTCTTTTTTAAACTCAGGGGTAAATTGTCGTTTCTGGTTCACTAAACACCTCCGTTATGGATGTAAGTTTAGTGTCCTGATTATTCAGCCACTACAAGGATCACAGGTTGTCGGCATCATCATTTTCTCCACCACCACGTCATCACGGATAAGTTCACACATCTCTTTGTAATTCATGTCTTGCTCTCTGCAGTACTTCCCGTTCAGCCGGGAAGGGATAATTTAAAAAAGGCATGCTACCGCCCCAGGGTGTCACACCTGTCGTGGTCCGCTGTGGGACCGACGTTTTTGGGCAAAAGGAAACCCGCCGGATTTTTCGGTAAAGAAAAATTCAGATAACAAAAAATATATTTTCAGCACCAAATTCATCATGACGATGAATATTTTTGCATCTCTTTGAAATTAAGACTTGTCGCTATTTTTCTCTCCATGATTTAAAAGTTGGCGAAATATACCCCTTAATTTCTTATTAAGTAAATTGATCTGCATCAACAAACTACACTGAGTTTACTGGACAACACTTTTTAGATGTGATTGGCGAAAAAAATGTAGCCAGGTACACTTTTTGGCATGAGGTTGGACCAGATAAAAGAAAGCACGCACCCCGCTATCGAGGCACTCAGGGAAGAAATCCATCATCAGGGACTGACTTACGAAGACATTGCGCGGCAAGCGCCAATGTCCCTTAACCACCTTAAAAACCTGATGAGTGGCCGTACCCGGTTGCGTGTTGAAGACAGGGATGCCATCTGCAGAGCGATGGGCGTCGATCCGCAGGACATCTTCCTGCAACGGAAAGACTATATGGAAAACCTTCACTTCATCGATATCCGGCACCTTCCGCCAGATTTGCAGGATGCCATCAGGATGATCATCGGCGACCTCACGCTGCATACCAAGCTGTTGGAAATGCATGCGAAAAGGCGAAAGCGGCGCGCCATAAAGAAATAATTTCCGAATACAGATGAGGGAAGCACGTCGGTGGAGGAGACTTTCCGCCGGCTGGCACGCTCTGCCATCCTGGTGACGCCCTTCAGCGGAGGTCAGTTTCTCCAGGTGAGTGACCTGTTTTTTTGACAAGCAACCAGCGAAATCAGAGGACAGAGAAGAGATCATTCATTTACCCGCCCATGACTGGGTCATTGCCCGATCCATAGCAAAACAGTAAAGTATACTACTCCATACCTTTATGACCTTTTAATACTGATTAAAGGGCCATAAGACACCCACATCTATCGCATTGCATCACAGTGATCGCGCATTACAATGTACCACAATGCATATTATACTATATAGAGAAATATTATAATGCAAGAGAAGCGTAATCTGATACCTCGTGATGAAGGTATGTCATTGAACAACATAGGTAAAAACCTTACCCACTTGATGCAACTGAAGGGGATCGACTCACAACAACTCAGTGACCGGATCGGGGTCGGCATCGCGACGATAAAAAATTTAAAAAGAGGCGTGGGTAACCCAACGATTTCAACCCTGCTGTCTATTGCGGATTTTTTCAATGTCAGCATCGGCACTCTGACCGATCAGCTGCTGGATAGAGATAAAACCCTCAGCGCTAACAACGCCCGGGTCCTGCCACTGATAAAGTTTAATGAAACAGAAGCCTTCCTGGAAAAGAAGGTACTGCACACTGACACTTACACAACCGAAGTGGATAATGAGGAGGATGATTCACTGTTTGTCGTTGAAATAACCAGCAGGGCTCTTCAGCCAGAACTGGACAGAGGAACCCTCTGTGTTATATCCAGAACGGAAGAATTTTATGACGGAGACATCGTTCTTCTGAAGATCAAGGACTATCCACTTTGCTTTCGCCGCATCTTCATTGGGAATGATGGATATCAGTTTTGTAATATCTCCATGGGAACCGAAATGGATATGAAACAATATACTGATATGAAGATAATCGGCGTCATGTTGAAAAAAATAAACAGGCTGAGATAAATGAAAATATGCTCAACCCTGAAGAGGTTGATTATTGAGCTATATACACCTGCATACAGCTATACTCTTGAAAGAAATAATCAGGACACAGAAAATGATGTCTGGATTTTCAAAGAGTACGGAACACACTCTTTTGTCAAAAAGAGCTGGAAGCAACTCCAGGAAAGTAATTTTCTCCAGCAGGTCAACCCTAAAGACATCGCCTATATAGCAGAGGCTGAAGCAGCCAAAAAACTTGAAGAATCAAAGATGTATATCACAGAGGAAAAACGAAACAGAGTATGGGTACTCAAAAGCGACCAGGAAAAGCTGTCTGTCACGGGGGATGAATTTATCAACAACCCTGAACTGATCGATAAAACAGAGAGCGCTGATGCTACCCGGATAGCATTTCATACCGGACTGAAAAAGGGGCTGCTCATTTCAGCGTCTCTGCGTACAGGTAAACCGGAAATCCCCCCAAAAAAAGGCGGAGGCAGACTGACAATCGTTAAATGAGAAAGGTTTCAACCACGAGGCTGTCGGTGTCGGCCAGTGATATGACAGTGAACCCGCTGTTCTCCACGATTTTCACACTTGTTGCCCCGTTTTCCCACTGATGACAGACTGCAGGCGAAACGGATAATAAAACGCCTCCCGTTTTACGTTGAAAAAGCGTGTGCGCATGGCCAGAACCAATAAACCTGACGCCGTTTCTTCGACAAATGCTCAAAAGTTCGTGACCATTTAACAGCATACACTCGTCAACCAAAGGCGTACCGACGGGTTGCACGTGATGATGCATAAAAACGGCCGTCTTTCTGTCTGACTCACTCAACTGCATTTCAAGCTGATTCAGTTCCTGAGACGAAACAAGCCCATGGTCACGCCCCTTCACTACGCTGTTAACAAACAAAATGCGCCACTGGCTGTCAGACAGCCGGCAAACATCTACTTTATTGGCACCTCCCTGTTGTTGATGTGCCAGCAAAACATTTTCAGCATTATCATGGTTTCCCAAAAGATAAGCATAAGGAATATCAAGCAATTCCATTTTGCTAAAAAAATAGCGATACGACTCAACACTGCCATCATGGCTGATATCGCCGGTGACAACAATCCCGTCAACATTTAGCTGCTCGCGATGCGATAGGATGTATGAAATAACCGAGTCAAAAGACGCGCGATTTTTAACCGCCGCAGGAGATGATGCATCAGAAAAAAGATGAATATCTGTGAGCTGTAAAATTCGCATATCAGTCTTCCTTTGTTTTTCGCAACCACAAAATGGGGTTATACGATTCCCCCCAGTCAAAATGATCTGTTTTTTCTATGCGTTTGACGAACGCCGCGAGCATGATAGCCAGCGGTAAAAGCGCAATAGAAATGATAACCTTGTAACTCCATGTTGTAAGAATGATATTAATCAGCTCATTAAGTTTATATTTACCTGATAAACTTATCGGGTACGCGGTCAGCAATAACGCCCCCTGCGTAATGATAGCCCCCAGTGTGTATCTGATGATAAACAACCGACCCGAAAACAGTATTTTCATTTTTGAGATAAAAACACCGTTGATAAAATATGAAACCGGAACTGAAATCCAGGTGCCTATCATTACTCGCCAGAAATCATGGTACATAAGGTAATATCGTTGGGAAATCTCATTATAATCCATCTGAATAATTGACGACAGATTGAGGGCAACAACGTAAAACGTCTGACATATCACCATAATCCAGATAGAGCGCACGGATAATTTATAGCCATAAACCTCAGTCAATATAGTAGATATTAAGAAACATAACGAAAAAATGACACCACTTGCCGTTATCTTAAGTCCATACACCGAGTACACTTTATACACAAGCGTATCACAGGTTATCATTATTGTGACAAGTAACCCGACAAAAAAACCATAGAGTTTAAAATCATTATTCATGCCAACATCCAGTCAGTAAGCGTACCCGGAGATTCAGTACGTTGCTATGAAGTTATTCACTTTACTCTCACCAGAGCAGACACATCCTCTTTTTATTCAGGGGATGTATCTGCTGTTTTGTGGGCTAAAGCAAAAATGCACACCCTCAATAAGATGTAGGCCGGGGAAATTTATTGCAAGAATTCTGATTCTTACCCCCCTTTTATTTCAGATGATTCTACCGCACAGACTTAATGCAAAGACGCTCTCTTCTTAAAGAAATAACATCATCCTTCAGGATCAAATATTCTGTCCAACTGCTCGGCTGAATTTCTTCTTATTTCAGCCCTGATTGATTCAAACTGATATTCTCCGTGAGATTTCACCTCATCTATCTCTCCGACCATACGCAGGAGCATCGTTGATGCATAGCTGGTTTTCAGCATGTAATCCATCAGTACCCGGTTAAAATCAGCCTGATCTGCACTGGCATCGGTTTTGTTTTCTTCGCCATCAGCTTCTCTTTTCTTTTGAGCTGAATAGACACGAAGTCCGAGATCAAGGAGCATTCCGCACACCGATGAAATATTTGCCTGGCTGACATCAGCCCCGTCATGTCTTTTTTCGTCCACAATCTGACGAACCCGCTCATAGTTATTTTTATCTATATAAACCTGTGCTCTTGGCATGCTCGCTGTACTCCCGGCGTTGTTATTTTTTCGCCCCTTTTCTGGGATAACAAGGGACTGAATCAGGCGTAACAATCAGAGTCTGATTCAGACTCTATGCCCTAATTTTACATAGAGTCTAATTTAGAGTCTAGTTATAAAACAAGCACCCAATCAGAGTCTGATTCAGACTCTATGATTATTTTTTGCTCGTTTATTAGAGTCTGAATCAGACTATGGCATAAAGTCTGATTCAGACTCTATCCATTATAATTGTCTGTTTTTATGGTGATAGTCTGATTAGAGTCGTCTTTAGACTCTAATCAGACTCTATTAAGGACTCTAATTAGAGTCTGATTAATTGCTTTTTAAGGAACCAGCACACCAAAATCAACACTTAACTCATTGTTTATAAATCATCTTGCAGGATTTTTACATCCTGCGTCAGGTGTGGTGATAAAGGATCCAATGAGCTGGCCGCTGAAAACAACCTCGACACCTGCCTCGTTTGTGCCGGAATAATGCCGAAATTAATCGAATGGCTGCGCAGTGAATGAAGATCTGCTGCCGACAGGACATTATCATGCCTGCCAGGAACGCTATTCACTCTGGTTACCTGACATTTTCAAATAACGTCATATTCTGATGCTTTCTCTGCCCACCTCCAGCTCACCATCATGCTCACGTAATTAATTTTGGTGCAGTCTGGCCAACACCATGAATGCTGATCAAGTGTGTCATTTATCGCTCTGCCGCACTGTTATTCTGTGATCTGGGTGAATAGTGATCGTTATACAGACAGACGAAACAAGAGAAAATGCTCATGTGATAAAAATGGCGGATTAAAAATACAAAGGGGAAAGATCACAGGCATTTTATGCCGCACGGCGGCATGTAAGGCCACACACGAAAGTGAAATTAATCACCCTGTGTCAACTGGCCGAAGCCCCGCGAAGCGGGTGGAATCTGACATAACGCAGATAACCCCTCCCCGCCCTGCCAGACGGTTTTTTATTTCGCGGGCACGTGATTAACCGACCATGCTATGGTCAGTTGATGAAATTGAAGACTTGCAGACGTGAATAAGGAAGGGATGAGTAA
>NZ_FXAS01000096.1:0-2583 GCF_900177785.1 Cedecea sp. NFIX57
GGTGTGTGGCCCCCGATATTGCCCTCTTACTTGAGCGGGGCCGCAGCCAGGGTCCGGCCGCCAGCCTGCGCCAGAAATTCGATTACCTGTGGCGCGTGCGACATGAAGTCGCTTAGTTAATTGTTCCGACCATAAATGGGAAGGGAACCTGATGTTCCGTCATCAGTAGCCTACCGGCACATGCAGGACGGGTAACTGACTTGTGTGAAGCTGCCGGGACAACGTAGCTGGCCTTTTTTTTGGGGCTACCTTTGAACCGTGAGGTCAGGGGGATATCTGCAAGCATCATGCGGATACGGCGCAAGGCTGGGTGGTATGGCTAACATAAGTGAACTGCTAATAAACATCGTTAGGTAAAACAAGCCAAAGATGCTGGCAGGCTTGAACCAAAAGGTACGCGGCTGGTTGTTTCATGCGCCATGGGAACACACGGGCAGTAAGCCGCCGGTGAAAAGGCAGAGTCTACCCCACTCTTGTTAACTAAGTGGAACATGGTAAGCCCGTATTGCTGCCCCAAAAGGCAGGCAAACCGTAAGGAATGCTGTTAGCGGTGCGGGTAGAGGAGTGTGGAGAAAGCGAAGGCCGCTCTGTAATGAGGCAGACAGAGATTGAGCCGTCTGGCAACATCATCACACGCGAAAGCGGGCAGACTTCCACATGGTCTTTCATTGCGAGATAGCTTGTCAAACTTTCTTAAAGGAGGGAACAGCAGATGACTACGCAAAATATTTGCGCGGGTGCGCCCTCACACAAATCGGTTATATGGTCCAGTATTAACTGGGAAAAATGTCACCGTGAAGTGCGAAAGCTACAGGTGCGTATCGCAAAGGCGACACGGGAAGGGAGGCATGGAAAGGTAAAGTGTTTACAGTGGCTCCTGACCCACTCGTTCAGTGGCAAAGCATTAGCCGTCAAACGAGTTACTGGAAATCAGGGTAGTAAAACAGCGGGAGTTGACAAGATAAAATGGTTAACACCCGGCGCCAAATCTCAGGCCATATTGTCACTCAGACGGTACGGGTATTCCCCTTTGCCGTTGAAACGTGTTTATATTCCAAAATCCAATGGTAAAAACCGGGCTCTGGGGATCCCAACGATGAAAGACCGCGCCATGCAGGCCCTCTACCTGCTGGCTCTGGAACCTGTCGCGGAAACTACAGCGGATCGGCGTTCATTCGGATTCCGTACCGGAAGATGCACGGCGGATGCTATAGAACAATGTTTCATTTGTCTCGCTAAAAAGAGCTCGGCACAATGGGTTCTGGAAGGTGATATAAAAGGCTGTTTTGACAATATCAGTCATAGCTGGCTTCTGACCAATACTCCGATGGATCGCAAGATTCTGGATATGTGGTTAAAAGTCGGTTATATAGAAAATCAGCAATTCTTTCCGGTTCACGCGGGTACGCCACAGGGCGGAATAATATCGCCCACCCTGGCGAATATGGTTCTTGACGGGTTAGAATCCATACTTGCTCTCAATTTTGGCAAGATAGCTGCTCACCCCGGTAAAAAGGTGAACTATATCCGCTATGCGGATGATTTCATCATAACCGGGAACTCGAAAGAAATTCTGGCAAATGAAGTCGTGCCACTTGTTGAACGGTTTATGCGGGAAAGAGGCCTTACTCTGTCACCAGAGAAAACCCGGATAGCCCATATAAACGATGGATTTGACTTCCTCGGGCAGAATATTCGCAAGTATGGCAACAAGCTTCTGATCAAGCCATCTCAATCGAATACCGCTGACTTTCTGGCTAAAGTGCGCTCAACGATAAAGGGAAACAAGACAACCAGCCAGCGGAATCTAATCTGGCTCCTTAATCCCATGATTCGGGGATGGGCAAACTACCATCAACACGTTGTCTCAAAGGAAGTCTTCGAACGAGTTGATCATGAGATCTGGTGTGCATTATGGCAATGGTGCAGGCGTCGACACCCACAGAAAGGCAGACGATGGATTAAAGATCGCTATTTTCGTACCTTGAAAGGGTGTGATTGGATCTTTGCAGAAAAAGGGGCCCAGGCATCCTCTGGTCCCCTTTTGTGTCTGAGTAAAGCATCGGATACGAAAATAAAGCGGCATACGGTGCTGAAGCTGGACGCCTGTATATTCGATCCACGATGGGAGATATATTTTGAGAAACGATTTGCCCTCAAACTACTGAACTCACTGAAAGGTCGGGAAAAGCTGCTGAACATTCTGCTAAGCCAGAATGGGAAATGTCTTGTCTGCCACGAAGTCATTACATCTGAGAGCGGATGGGTTGCTCACTATCTTGTTCGACGGGTTGATGGAGGAAGTGACAGAAATACCAATCTTGTCATGGTTCATCCAGATTGCCATCACCAAATCCATGCCAATACCCTGACGGTTGTAGAACCGGCCCACGTAAGTGGGCTTTGAAAGGCTTGAGCGGAGTGCGGTGAAAGTCGCACGCTCCGTTCTTAGGGGAGGATGGACCAGTAATGGTCTGTCCTTACCCGACTCCTGCAGCGGTGATATCGCGGCCCAGTCCGATTTGTTCCGGCTGACGTACGCCACAGAGGTGCTGAAGGACGACGTCTGGGGCAGCAAAGTGA
>NZ_FXAS01000050.1:0-19372 GCF_900177785.1 Cedecea sp. NFIX57
CCTGGGCGAGATGCGTCTGGTCAGCCGAGTTTTTGAAATGTAAGGCCTTTCAGTAAGACAAAAGGCTACCTCATCGCTAATTTTGCAACAGTGCCGCCTGAAACACGAATGGCTGCTGCTTGTCCCCCAGGCGACGCGGGCTTATATGAAGCAGGATGTGGCAACGTATATTCGTTACTACAACCTTGACAGAAATCATACGGCGAACGGGGAAATATCTCCGGTACGCTATGAACAGATGTCTGATAAAAAAGTGTCCTGATTAACTTGACCAGAACATGGTGTCCCACCGGCGCGACAGGTCCGGGGCTGAGAGCTGGTAAAGCTTCAGGTAGGTATCATGGGTGACGGGGAAATCAGACCGGGGGCTGCGCAATACCTGCCAGAGCACCTGTGCAGCCCCGAGGATATTCGTGGGAGCCACGCCGCACCGGTCCTCTTCTGCCGGAAGGTGCAACAAGCCCGGTTCGGGGTCGGCGCTGCAGAGAAAATGATTGAGCGTATCCAGGGCAGTACGCGCCAGCGGCCAGTGGCGGGTATTGAGCAGCCGCGCCACGTCGGTGATACGCAGGCTGGCGGTCAGGCGAGACGCTAGGGAGCGACCAAAGCCGGGCCAGGCCAGCTGATGGGAGGTTTTGCACTCCACGCTGAACGGAAATTTCTGTTCAGCCTCGTCCCTCACGGCCCGGTTGTAGGCCAGGTACAGCATCCGGCTCTCAGGGTTGGCTCGCGCGTATCGCACCAGGGTGTGTTTTTTTCCTGTGCCTGCAAACGCCTTCACCACCAGACGTTCACCCTGCCAGCCAATAATAGCCAACTGTTCAGACGTATCAGAATAAGACATCGGATATCCTCAAATGCAGAGATAAAACGGCATTCTGTTTCCGGTCTGTCTGCCCCGCCACGCTTAACTCAGCATGGCGAGGGAAAAATAACGGCGGCCTCCTCTCGTCACCAGCCAGGCAATCTGTCGGCCAGCAACCGGTCATCTTCCACCTGTACATTGACAGGCAACCCGGCATCATAACAGGCCTGGTACCACTCACTGACCTGGCGGGCATTACCGTTCAGCCAGGCCTGCCCTTTGTTTTCACTCCACAATGCAAGGCTCGTCGTGCCATCAGGACGGATAACAAATGCCGCCCGGCTGACAGTGTAAGGCCGTCCTCTGATGTCGATTTCAATGTCCCGCATCTCTCTTCCCTGGGCGCGGGAAGGTAATATCCGGTTCCCGGCCTCCCGATGCTGACGATATTCCACAGGCATCAGCGAAGCCGCCATCGCACGTCCAGCATCGGTCAGCACGATAAAGACCCTGCGATTGGGCTTTCGCTGCAGGCAAACCAACCCTGCGGACTCCAGCAGTCCACAGGAATAATAAACACTGCCAATCCCAAGCGATTTATGGATATATCTTATCGGGGAAAAACCCGGAAAATGACGATCGACTGACAGCATGAAAATAAGAATTTTCTTTTGCAGCTCTGATAAACATCTGTACTTTACACTCAATATTATTGACTCCTTCTTATTGAGAGTTTTAACGGACGCTTTCGCGATGAGTGTCTGAATGAACACTGGTTCAGCGATATTCTTCATGCCCGGAAAACGATTAATGACTGGCGGCAGGATTATAACGAGTGCCGTCCCCATTCATCGCTGGATTACCAGACACCAGCTGAATTCGCAACGGGCTGGCGAAACAGGAAATATGAAGAAAAACCAACCGACATTACTAACTGAAGGTTGTATCTAATCCTGGGGGCAGGTCAAGTATTCCGTATAAGTATATCCTTTTTATAGAACAGTCGAAATTTATTTTCTTCAATGGTTCACTCGATTTGTTCCATAAAAAGATTATTTCATTACTTTATGCTCTATTAATGGAACATGAAAATCTTGCGTTCTTGATACCAGCCATTGACTATTACAACTGGCATGAGGGCGTCTGGTCTTAGCTAAGAGCTAAACAAATACGCTCGCCGCCGTGTTCCAGAACAGATGACTGTGGTAGAGACATGGTTGAAAAAAGTTGCTGGCTTTGACCCTGATCCATTCAGAAACAGTATTCCGGCATGCACTCCCCTGTACAGAAGTGCTGCCAACACCTCACCGAAGAGACTCATTGCTATGTCCTCAAGCAGTCAGAGAGGGGAACTTCGGACTTCAAGAGGACAGATAGTTGGGGTTCTATTAAAAGACTATCTGATCCAACATTCCCTTCTCTACAAGAAATTATTTAGACTCTTCGATACTGAAGGCATTCAAAACGCTAAGGAAATCCTGCGTGCACCACGACAGGTCTTCCTGACTAAGAATGTCATTCACAAAGTCCTCTTTGAACGGGATCACAAGCAAGAACGACGCTGGTTTTTCAGGATTGGGTTCGATAAGTTTACCGCTGCTGACCCAATGTGCTTCCAGTCGGATATTCAGATCTAGCCAGTCAACGCCCTGCCGGTTTCTGTCCTTTTTAAGGGTGTAGAAGAATGCAGACTTTCCATTTGGCGTTGGATGATTATCCATCAGCATCAAAAGCAGAGGGATCCCCCACTCCGGCAGGTAACGATAACGCCAGATCCCAAAGCTATCAGCTATTCTGATCAGACGTATGAACGATTTTTGATCAAGCTTTCCCTTTCCACCCCGCAATGAGCGGCAGACGATCCAGGCCTTGCATAAGCTTTCAAACCTCATAAATTGAGCACGCCGGGTTCTGGCCAGTTCAGTTGTTGCAGTATTGTCGTTTCCGCCTAATCCGTGAAAACGGCGTGTTGCAGCACTTAATGGGCAAAACTCGCCATTCTCCGGGGGAGTTGAATGTGAAAATCTGGGGCGATACTCCGGGTTAGGCGTGACCAGTCCACTGTCATGTACAATTCTTTCACACGCGAGGCAGCGCAATGCAGGATAGTTATCACGTGAAAACCCTTTCACTTTTTGCCCAAAATCATCAATATGAATTTCAACCCAGCCAGACTTATCCAGAACTTCTGCTTTATCCATAATTCATGTCCTTATATCAGATCGATATCATACAAACATACCCGACTAAACGCGGAGAGCGACGCCAGAGTCAGTTAACCGACAGCCCGCTGTTAGTACACCGTACCAAATCACTATTCCTGAAAATTTGACAAAGAAGCAAATCCGCGCTGCATGCCCCCTCCCCCGCTATCGGTAGCTTGATCTGCTGGGATGCGCCCAATTATAGGCTCAAAAGCGAGAGCACTATGGTTAGTCAGGATAATTTCAGACGACAACAGATCATGTGATCTGGCAGGGTATATTGCTGGCTGATGCAGTTGACGGAATAGAGATGCACGTCCAGATTTCTGGAGTGCGTGTGCGTTACACAGCAGTGTGGGCCTTTGTATTCACCCGGTAGCATCCCGCTCTTATTCATTGGGGCCAGGACCTCTTGTACATCGCCGCCTTCATGAGACTCCTCAGTGAAATGTGTTCTGGTGTGAAGTAGATCCCTTTTGACCTCGTTTCATCCCCGTTAGTAGATGTCGCAACCACATGCCAGGACACAGGCCGTTGTGGTCGCTCAAAACATAGCTTGTACAGCACATCGTCCCGTTGGCCTTGGACATATTACTTTCTGCCGTAATGACAAAAGATTTGCCCGGCAGGTTGCCAGTGACGGCCCACCTCTTCATGACAGCCTGGTGACACAGATCCGCAAACGCCACTAACGGCGGATCAGGCAAAACACGTATTCTTATTTCCGCCCATCAGAGAGAAAAGTCTGATTATTACGGCATTACAGAGATGGAAATTATCATTTAGACCCTGGACATGGGATAGTCTGGAGCCGTATTTGGTATGTCACGCAAAAGCCGCCGATGGCCCCTGATTTGTCGATGACAGCCGGGTCCTGATTGTTGTTGCGAAAAATAAAGCAATAACATGAGGTGTAGCGCCAGCTCGGGTTTGCACAAGAAATACCACCACAGGCCGTGTGCTGGCGATAGCCAAATGTGGGCACCATCACACCACGACGATCGCACAGTAGGTGTCTGTAAAATTAGCGTCCTGTCGGGAGAAGTGCTGGTAAAACATCCTGAGTGTTACCCTTCCTGCCATGGTGGGCACACGGGGTGCATTGTGGCAGAGAGCAGAGGGTTTCAGGACGTCTCTCGTGTCTGTTATCCTCCGCAGGAATGCAGTCCGCAGTTCAGAGGCATGCGAACAGGGAACATCCACTGTATTGAGTACGTTATGCTTTTCGGGAAAATGAACCCTCTGGATGTCAGATGTTCTCCTTCCCCGTAAGAAGGGGGCCAGAAATTTATGCTGTCTCAAACAAATGAGTCGGATACCAGCCGCATACACCTGTTCTTGCCAGCGTTTGAAATCAGGGATGTTTATCACAAGAAAATACCAGTGATGCGTAATCGTTGAAGGGAGGTATGGTGATTATCATCTTTACCATGTTTTTAATACGAACGTTTTACCATCTGCCGTGATTTTTCTTAACGCTGGTAGTGCTGCACTATTGCAAAACGGAGCCGTCTCATGAAAATACTCGCCATCATTTTTTTCACCATCACCCTTTTACTGTTTGCAGCATTGATGCTGGCGTTTGCTCGTCGGGCACGTTAGCGACTGACAATGCAATCGAGTAGATAAAAGGAAGGTGGGAATATGGAACATCGAATTATGATCATGTATGCGCTGGTGATCGTCCTGGGGATCATCTGGGCGAATGATAGCAGGAAAAAATGAGTGGACGGTCATAACAGGTGACCCATCATGTGGTCATCAGGACCGGGGTTGATTCAGCCATTTTTCTGAATCTGGTGGTATATCTTTATCCCTTTACGTCATTAGTGAACCGTTAGCCTGACGGTAACGACTTATCATGGCGTTCATCCCCGGCCGTCATGCTCAGATTTACACCGTCGGTACTTCGGGGCATGCGTTATTTAGCAATTGTCGAATTACCGAAGATTGCGGGCGACAGACCCGGCAAAGCAGGTGAGCTCCACAGACAGCACCACCGAAACCCTAAGGATATACAATATACTTAGGGTTTTTAATGCAATTATATTGCCCCAGAGCATCACAGGTTAAGAATTGGGAATGTGCTCTGTATAGTGGATACCTGGTATGTCAGACAATATGACGTTCATGCCAGCGGGAGCAGAATAAGTAGGATCCATACGACCTTCCCTCGGCCAGCCTGACTGCAACTCGTTGGCACTCTTATCTGGATTCTGTATCTGGCCTTTTGATATCCTCTTCTCTCTGACCATCGAAGATCTCCTGAAACGTTCAGACCAGAGTGTGACCCGGCCCTGTAGGAGCTATTTCATTGGTCGCCCTGAAGTCATCCTCTCTCCCCAAAGGTCAATGCACATACTTTGCCACCAGAATATTATGGCCGCAGGCATACGACCCGTCATGGTATGTCCGAAGCCCCAAAATCAGCACGGACTTTTCCTCTGGCCGAAGTATTGCATCAAATAAAAGCCATAAGTCCAGACTCATGTCCGTACACACTGTACTTTATTACCCACAGTTGCCCGCTTCCTATCGTGGTTTATTTATCAGCGTACAGTGGTCTTCATGGCCTCCATTATGAGAACGCTGAGGTTTAAGCGGCTATGCTGGGGGTCGCATGAAGATTACCGGCACGTGCAGGTCGCTTTGACAAGTTATCTCCAGCGTTCTTTCCAGCGTGGCCGAATTTCTCTCTGAGGCTCTTCTCACACCGGCAAGCGTTGTCATCTTTGCGTCCTGCCTCAACCCAGGTCTGGAAGCGCATGTCCCCCTAATATTCTCAGTACGTTTGAATTCAAGAATACCACCTCTCTCGCTGTGAGCTGATCGTGACACCTACTTATATCCTGCCATCAGTCAGCCGGTTGTAACGAGAGTGAATGTAGTGCCGTCTTTGCAACGATATCCGGTTGTTTTCGCCCTTCTGCTTCACTCGTTTCATATAGAGAAATGTACGATGCCGGCCACTTTTTTAAACCGGGGAATGCTCTACGTTTTCGGGTAAAATTTTACAGAGGCTCCCGGGCCATTGAAGGTTTGTTCGAAAGCGCCAACGGACTGATTCTTTCAACCGCTGCGAGTCATCCCCTCGTCCATTGGGTAGGCATTTTACTCAGAAAATATATTGATTTTCTGCTTCAGAATACTTGTTTTATAGTGCCAGTGGAGGGGTGGGGTTAGCCCCTTGTTACCTTATTGGTGCCTCTTATAATGAGGTGTTAGTCAGCCAGGCCCGCATGATTACAGTCCCAGTCGTCCATGATCCGGGGATGAAGTCACCGGGTCTGGTGGGGCGCTGGTAACCGCTAACAGGGGCCTGGTCAGGTACTATTGCCGGAACTGTCTGTAACGTGGATGCCGGGACCTGCACCCCAAGGTTATTTGGTTGCCCCGTAGAAACAGCGAGACAGCATGACCGGATCAAGCAATTACGAACCCGTCCAGATCTTTATTGGCGTTGACGTCGGTAAAGATGCCCTACACGCTGTTGCCGTTAATCGTTCAGATAACCGCCTGTTCGATACAGAATTATCCAACGACGAAACCAGACTCAGGTCACTGAAATCTGACCTGAAACAACATGTTCAGAGACTGCTGGTTGTTGACCAGCCAGCCACCATCGGGGCGCTACCTGTCAACGTTGCCCGCTCGGAAGGCGTCCTTGTCGGATACCTCCCCGGCCTGGCAATGCGCCACACCGCCGACTTACCCACGGTGAAGTCAGGACAGATGCTCGTGACGCTGCCATCATCGCCGGACTCTCCATGCTCTGCGACTTCGATGATGATCTTGCCGCACAAACAACGCAGTCCGACCCGCGTATCCGCAGTCTGTTAACCCAGAGACATCCCGCTCTGGAGCGCGTTTTCGTTTCTCAGCTGGTTCACCCGGCAGTCCACAATCCGCTCCAGCAATATCCCTCATCCGAAAAACTCGTTTTACCGGGGAAGAAGAAACCGGCAATCCAGCTCTGCAAACTCAAGCCCTGCCTGGGAAAGCACCTTGCTGCAGATATTCCCCTGGCACTGATACAGTAAGCCGTCACCGCTCCCGGTAAGAATGCGGCTGTCGTTGTCCTGCCACGTCTTGTACTCCAGCTCATCACCCTACGTAAGCAAAGAGAAGAGGTGGTCCTTAAGGTAGAACTGCGTGTACTGCTGCTAATCGTCCGCGGAGGTAAACTTATCGCCACCTTTTAGCTGAAGGAGTTGCGATGAATCCTTTCCATGGTCGTCATTTCCAGAGTGAAACTTTCCTGTGGGTCGTCTGCTGGTCCTGTAAAGACGGTATCAGTCATAGAGAACTGGACGAGATGCTTGCTGAACGTGGTGTGAGCGTTGACCACACCACGGTTTACCGCCGGGTTAAGCGTTATGCGCCTGAAATGGAAAAACGGATGCGCTGGTACTGGCGTACCCCCTCCGATCTGAGCCAGTGGCATATGGATGAAACGTATGTGAGGTAAATGGTCGGCAGTTCCCCCGGTATGTCAATACGGACAAGACTTCGACAAATGGTCACACACTCGAGCTACTGAAACGAGAAGGCCAGTACCCGCCTGATGTTAACAACTCGGAACAACGTGATTGAATGCAACCACGGTAAGTGGAAACGGATAGTCAGCGCGATGCTGGGGTTTAAATCGATGGAGACCGATTACGCCACGATAAAAGGAATTGAAGTAATGCGTGCGCTGCGGAAAGGCCAGGCCCCAGCATTCTATTATAGCGCTCCCCTGGGCGAGATGTGTCTGGTCAGCATAGTATTTGCAATGCTGGACACTGTCACCAGAAAGAAGGTCTATCGAGTCTCAGCTTTGCAACAGTGCCGGCAAGGCGGCGCTGCGACGTTAAGTTCGCCATGGTGCGTGAAGCTTCTTTTTCTATCCCAACAGCGTCATAAACATACCTGACAACTTAATAAGCCCCTCAGATAAAGGTCTTACAACACGCCTTGCTGCACATTGGGCCGCAATGGAATCGAAATCCAGGAGGTGAAATTTAAATGTGCCGTGACGAACACGGCCTTTTTCTGATACAGGTGTAATTTGTCTTTATGACGGCCAGTGACGCAGGACATGAAGTCCGAATGTTATCGGGAAATTACACCGCGACGTTACTTATGTATGATCTGATGTTGTGGTGCCACAATGAGCAGCGAAAGCATTCACGTGCATTATTAATGTATATCCCCCAAACCAACGCAAACCGACAATATCCCTCACAGATATACCTGACCGATGATTTACCACAACGCGTTCAGATCTGCCCCAGCGCTACAATTGCAAAAGGTTCCATTAATATGCGTTTATTGCGGCAGTGGTAGCAGAGCGGCGATATCGATCATCCGGCCATAATTGTTCAGTGTCGGATATGAGTCTGACAGAACGCCGGGGGTTTTTCCCCTGACCGGTCTGCCTGGCGAGCAGCCACGACAATAAGCCGCTATCTCCCAGAAGTCTCTGCATAGCGCATACAATCGGGGTCTCATCATACTTTGAGCTCCAGTGTTACCGTCTCTCGTTGGTATGCCCGGCCCGTTGCTGAGCTTTCGGGTTGGCTTATCTCTTCATCATCTCGTTTATAATAGGGCAGTGTATCGGAACACGTCTGAGAGTTAATCACAACACGACGGCATATGATGCGCCCTAAACGAGCACCTTCTTCAGTTAATCTGTTTTTTCAGTACAAAAAGGACTGGTCAACGATCTCACAAAACAAGGTATAAAAGCCCGACAAAAAAACGAAACCACACTGGCCAAAACATCAAAAAAGCTGGCGATTTCACCCTGAAATTCACAATAATAATCAATTAAAAACAATAAGTTAACCGTGAAATCCCTGTGGAGAAAATTCAAATAATAGCGAGATAAGTCCGGTTCACCCGGTGCACACTTCGCGGGGATACGGGGTTAAAAGCAGACAAAAGACACCCTATGTCAGGGTCGAAAGAGAGACGAGAAATGACCCGCCCAGCTGCTGAACATCATTATTCTTGCAGTACGTCAAAGTTTTTAATGTAGACTTCCCTGTCTCTATGTAGCATTATTGAATAAAACAATGAATTCAACATAAGGGTTAAAATTATGCTTGATAAGGCGCATCAGATTTACAAGGTGGCACAGCGCTCGGAGAAGATGCTTCTGGGTTTAACAGAGCAAATCCAGAATCAGAAAGAAGAACTCCAGGAAAATACCTATTTTCAGGTGTATGCCAAAGCAGCCCTTTCCAGACTGCCTAAACTTACCCGGGCTAACGTGGACTATGCCGTCAATGAGATGGAAGAACAGGGTTATGTGTTTGATAAACGGCAGGCCGGTACATCAACCAAATATGCGATGTCTATTCAGAACATTATTGACATCTACCACCATCGGGGAGTGCCAAAATACCGCGACAGGCATGAGAAAGCTTTCACAATCTTCATCGGTAATCTGAAGGGCGGGGTTTCAAAAACGGTTTCTACTGTTTCACTTGCCCATGCCTTACGTGCCCACGCCCATCTTTTATACGAAGATTTACGCATCCTTGTCATTGATCTTGATCCCCAGTCTTCTGCGACCATGTTCCTGAACCATACGCACTCTGTGGGCACTGTGGAAACCACTGCCGCGCAGGCTATGCTACAGAATGTTGACCGGGAGACACTGCTGCGTGAATTTATTGTGCCATCTATCATCCCGGGTGTGGATGTGATACCAGCGTCAATCGATGATGCATTTATTGCCTCAGGATGGGAAAAGCTGTGTCGTGAGCATCTACCCGACCAGAATATTTATGCGATTCTGCGACAGAATATTATCGATAAGGTTGAAAAGGATTACGACTTTATCTTTATAGACAGTGGGCCCCATCTGGATGCGTACTTATCCAATGCCATTGCAGCATCAGATATTCTGATCACTCCGATCCCTCCGGCGCAGGTTGACTTTCACTCGACCCTGAAATATCTCACACGGGTTCCTGAACTGATCACAATGATTGAAGAATCTGGTTTTGCTACCCGACTGGTAGGCAATATCGGATTTATGTCGAAGCTGTTAAATAAAGCCGATCATAAATTCTGTCATAGCCTGGCAAAGGAAATTTTCGGCGGTGACATGTTGGATATCGCGCTCCCCCGACTGGATGGTTTTGAAAGGTGCGGTGAGTCTTTCGATACCGTCATTTCAGCCAACCCTTCCACCTACGTAGGTAGCAGTGAAGCCTTGAAGAATGCCCGTGCCGCCGCAGAAGATTTTGCAAAAGCGGTATTCGATCGCATTGAATTTATCAGAACAAATTGAGATTAAGAGATGAACATAAAACGAAAAACTATCGGTAGAACTTTCACCCAGTCTCCGTTGAGCGAGTCTGCAGCAGGAGAGGATTTTAACCAGACGTTCATTCTCAATTCAGGCAGATCCGTTGTTTTCACACTGCAGGTGATCAAAGCCGAGAATGTTGCGACAGAGACCTTCGTTGTGCCCGAAAATAATGGACGCGATCAGTCAGCACTCACCAAAGCGTCTCTCAAAGATATCACCAGGACACTGAAGCTTCAGCAATTCTTTCCCACTATCGGACGCAAGGTCGGTGACAAGATTGAAATTCTGGACGGTTCGCGCCGACGAGCTGCCGCGATTATCTGTAAAACAGGGCTGAACGTACTGGTAACGGACGCTGATATTTCAACGGAGGATGCCCGAAAACTTGCCTCTGACATTCAGACCGCGAAAGAGCATAACCTCAGAGAGGTGGGGTTGAGACTGGTAAGTCTGAAGAACAGTGGTATGTCTCAGAAAGAAATTGCCGAGAGTCAGGGTTTATCCCAGGCAAAAGTCACACGTGCATTGCAGGCCGCAATGGTACCTTCCGAAATTTTAGCTATTTTCCCTGTACAGTCTGAATTGACCTACCCGGACTATAAACAGTTGCTGAGTTTAAGTGAATTTCTGGTGGAAAAAAACCTGACGGTCGATGACTTTCTGACAGAACTTGATCTTCAGATTAACGCCGTGCATGCAAAAGAGAGTCACTCGTCTGAAGAAATCAAAAATGCATTGCTGGGCGTCATGAAAAAAGCGCTCACAAAACTTGCCTCACCGGCTGGAAAAGAAAAAGTGGTGACCACCCCACTGTGGATCTTTGCTGACAAAGATCGCTATGCCCGCAAAAAAACCAAAGGAAGGCAGCTTTCCTATGAGTTTAACCGCCTTCCCAGAGATATTCAGGATGAGCTTGATATTGCCATCAATGACATTCTGAACCGTTTGCTTGCCGACTGATTCTTTCCAGCCTCTGGCGATTTCAGGCTGAAATCGCCTCTAATTTTGTTGTATTCTGGTACATGCCGCTCAAAAATTCTCCAAGTTACTTTCATTGATAAACGTATGATTAATATAGAAATTTAAGATTAATTTCAGCCTGAAATCGCCAAGGTGCACATACGCTAGTATCTCATTTTGATGCTGGCGAAAGTAGTTATGACAGATAAGTGGATTCTCAGCAAACGGGGCAATACTGTAAGTATAAAATGCCTGTATATCTTATCAAACATCAAACGTTGATACCCTGAGATACAAATCACCGCACATACCCATTCAAACAATAATTGTTAATACATCAATATCCTGACCGGTATCACTAAGTAAACGCAGCACCATAAACTGTCTGGAAAGGAGAGATGTTACATCCGGAAACGGCAGGTGAAGGCTATTCGGCATATTTTCTTACCGGCACGGGATCCTGTGAAATGATGATTCAAAGAGAAACAGGAATCAAAGCGCTCCGCATTGGCATGCGACGTTTGTCTGAGTATTTTCCTGTCAGACTTCACCACACGTACGCAGGAATTAATAAATTGATTGTGCTACCGACAATCAGGTGTGCTGACAGGACAATTGGTCGGGAATATCACCATATAAGCAGCGGGTCCCTCGGATATAAATCAGTGCCTATAACTCTGAACATGCTAAAGCTCACTATTAAGACAGGTATTCACAAAACATGTGCCAGGACGCGGTCGGCTTATGCACCGTGCCTCCCAGTATCGAGATACATGCACAATTACTGCTATTAAATACCCAGCCAGGGATATTCAGAATGTAAAAAAAGTTATCCCAGGGATCATATGATTTGTGTGTTGATCATCATTTGTCAGCACGGGCAGGCATGATATTTACTGTTGAACCACCCATGACGGATGTGCGATGTGAGTCTATGTTGTGGTACCAGAAGTTAAAAAAGTCTCAGGGATTCAATTTCAGCTGAGTTAGCCTTTTACGACTGATATCTCAGCCGCAATGCTTATCAGTATGAATATCTCTGAACATGTCGCGATATTATCACCGAACGATATACGTTTATTTATTGGTGCGGTTCAGAACGGAGGGGGAATAAAAAAGTGTCGCTTTAACGTGGGAAGCAGATCTGAAACGCGTCATTCAGCGATGGGGCTTACATCTCTGATTTCAGGTTGTTTGCCATAATATATTACGGATTTTTAATATGCACGTGTACCTGCATATACGTAAACCACACTTCAAAAAATCGAAACATTAGTTTCCATATCCCAGTGAAGAAGTATTGTACCTTTGTGCTGTCAAGCTCATTTTTCGAAGTTGGAGAGGAAAAGCGTAATTGCCCAGAAACAGAATTTTCTTCCCACGGGAATGTATTCCTTCGGTTTACGCGATATGCGCTGAACATAATTACCAGAAAATATCGCTCAGTTTTCTTCTTATATTCTAAGTTCCCAAGACGTACTGACCCACTACTGTGAAGAGTAGAGCGTTGTCAGAAGAAGAGGGGACTGAACATTAGTACTGCATATGTATCTTTTTTTGTATGAAATTTGTCTTAATGGACATTATTTCTACTATCTGGATTAAAAAACAACCTTCCGATGATGATTTTATATGCTCTTTCCAGTGGTTACTACTTTGTGCAATGATTTACTCTTTATAGTGGTTGTTCTCTGTAGCGGTTTTACTCTTCATAGTGGTTACTCTCTGTCGTGATTTTACTCCTTACAGTGGTTATTCATTATGATGCTTGATCGGTTTAAAACCCGTTGTACATAGTCTGAGATTTCTAGCAGAGGGGTCATACTTCATCATGGTTATGTGTTGTCTGGTATCTGTGTACCAGAGCGATTTTCTTGTCCGGGGGGTATTAGCAGTTTAATACCTGGTTAATTTGCTGATTATACTGAAAGTTAAGACAGGAATGATGTGGGCTGTTTACCGGAGATAGTGAGGTTCTGGTCAGCTGGGCCAGGGGATAACATTGCATTTCGTGACCTGTGAGTTCCTTAACATTTACGATATTTACCTGGATGGAGAGATGGCCTATCTCATTAATACCTGGTGTGATCTTGCTTTACTTCGTTTGCTCTGATTACAACACCATCATTATAAACAGCGTGGTGCTTGTTATGTATTGACTTATCCACTTATCCACCGGATAGATCCAATAATTAGATCATAATATGATCCTCAAAAGATCAAAACAGATCACCGGATCGTCTGAGGGCTGTTGTACCAAGGGCTAAAGCGCTATTGCTATCCACTATAATGAGTAAAGTATCCACTGTAGACAGTAAGGTAACCACTATAGCGAGTAGTTTAACCACTGTAAGGAGTACTCATCAACCACTGTAGTCAGTAAACTGTCTCTCTGGCTGTGAATATCACGAAGTGATCCCTTGCAGGCAAATACTATGTTTTATTCCTCATTTATCCACAGGCTAGATCCAATAGTAAGATCCCAATGTTCATAAAAGGTCAAAAGAGATCACCGGATCCTGCAAAGCCAGATCTGATAAGGCATAGCAACGGATCCATATCCACTGTAACGAGTAAACTAACCACTGTGAGGAGTAAATTGACTACTGCAGAGAGTAGAATAACCGCTATAGTGAGTGTTAGTATCCACTGTGTTGAGTATTCAGCATGCGTATGCCAAACAGAATCGGGATAATGTAATGGCTAATGAATCGGAAAATATCAAAGAGATAGCAACTGCTTTTGCTGAGGTGAAGAAGGGCACCGGCGAAGTTGTTAATCTGGTTCCTAACAGCAATAATACGGTTCAGCCTGTCGCATTGATGCGACTGGGCCTGTTTGTGCCCACGCTGAAATCCACAGCCCGTGGCAGGAAGGGCCAGATGGCCACAATGGATGCGACAGCCGAGTTAAAGCAACTGAGCCTGGTAACGTCTGAAGGTTTTGAAAATATCCAGATCACCGGTGCCCGGCTTGATATGGATAATGATTTCAAGACGTGGGTTGGGATCATCCATGCCTTCGCAAAATTCAAAGTGATCGGGGATAAAGTCACCCTGCCATTTGTGGAGTTCACGAAACTTTGCGGCATTCCTTCCAGCCGTTCTTCTGCGGCGTTGCGCAAACGTATTGACGCGTCACTGCAGCGCATAGCAACGAATACGCTCTCTTTTACCAGCAACGATAAGGCGTATCACACCCACCTGGTTCAATCGGCTTATTTCGACATGAAGAAAGATATTGTGATCCTTCAGGCCGATCCTAAACTGTTTGAGTTATACCAGTTTGATCGTAAAGTTCTGCTCCAGCTTCGCGCCATCAATGAATTAGCCCGTAAAGAGAGCGCACAGGCGCTTTACACATACATTGAGAGTCTCCCCCAGGATATCAAGCCCATCTCAATGTCGAGGCTTAGAGCCCGCTTAAATTTGACTTCTCGAACCATTACTCAGAATGCAACTGTTCGTAAAGCAATGCAGCAGCTAAAAGACATCGGTTATCTCGATTTTACCGAGTACCAACGGGGCAGGGCGGTCTACTTTCATATCCACTATAGAAGGCCTAAGCTCCGTCCGGCACATTTGCCTTCAGGCCTCCCGGAAGCGCCTGACGTCGATCCAGCTCTTGATGAGTTCGACGCAGACCAGATTCTGGCAACGCTCACCAAAGAGGAGCTTGAATTGCTCGAGAGTCTGAGGGGCAGCAAGAAGTAACCACTGTAGTGAGTGTCAACCACTGTAACGTGTAGCTCCTTCTATACAGTTGTTTCTATCCAGCCTTCGGCTGGTCTGGGCGCACAGTGCGGTTGGCAGCGTCTTAACCGCGTGTAACCCGCATCGCTTCTGATATTCCCCGTTTATACACCGTCGAGCAGGCGGTCTGAATCGTGCCTTCAAAGGCCAAGTCGTATTTTTCCCTCAGCTGTGATTAAACCTGTTCTTTACGATAGTTACGGATCTGCAGTGGTTGGCAATTAGCAGAGGTGTTTCTCACTCCAGTGGTTGTTGCCTGGTCGGGGGCATGCCTCCCTGCGGTGTCCGGCAGGGAGCAGGAGAGGGTGCTGCTCACTCCAGTGGTCGTTGCCTTGCTGCGGACGTGGCTCCCTGAAGTGTCCGGCGGACAGGAGAGGGTGCTGCTCACTCCAGTGGTTGTTGCCTTGTTGCAGACGTGGCTCCCTGAAGTGTCCGGCGGACAGGAGAGGGTGCTGCTCACTCCAGTGGTTGTTGCCTTGCTGCGGACGTGGCTCCCTGAAGTGTCCGGCGGACAGGAGAGGGTGCTGCTCACTCCAGTGGTTGTTGCCTTGCTGCGGACGTGGCTCCCTGAAGTGTCCGGCGGACAGGAGAGGGTGCTGCTCACTCCAGTGGTTGTTGCCTTGCTGCGGACGTGGCTCCCTGAAGTGTCCGGCGGACAGGAGAGGGTGCTGCTCACTCCAGTGGTTGTTGCCTTGCTGCGGACGTGGCTCCCTGAAGTGTCCGGCGGACAGGAGAGGGTGCTGCTCACTCCAGTGGTTGTTGCCTTGCTGCGGGCGTAACTCATGAAGTGTCCGGTGGAAAGGAGAGGAGGTTACTTACTCCAGTGGTTGTTGCCCTGATGTGGGCGTACTTGCTGAAGTGTACGGTAGACAGGACAGAGTGCTGCTCACTACAGTGGTTGTTGTCTTACCACGAGAGTTATACCTTACGATGTCTGGCAGACCGCGGGAGAGGAGTATTGCTCTCTATAGTGGTTGTTTTCCTGGATCGGTTGCTACGTTTGACAGTGGTTGGCAGATCGAAAAAGGGAGATCGTGCTCTTTACAGTGGTTGTTACAACAAAGGAGTAAGGACTTTTACCCCGACAAGAATAAGACA
Organism: Cedecea sp. NFIX57; assembly: GCF_900177785.1. Lineage (NCBI taxonomy): Bacteria > Pseudomonadati > Pseudomonadota > Gammaproteobacteria > Enterobacterales > Enterobacteriaceae > Cedecea > Cedecea sp. NFIX57. The sequence continues at coordinate 16,129 of NZ_FXAS01000050.1, forward strand.
TTTGCTGGGGCCGATGTTATCCACAGAATCGGTGGATAACTTTGTGTATTCCGGTGTAGATCTTTTTTTTGCGAGATGATCTTTTAAAATCACCGATGGTGAAATTTAACTGATTGTATTTTATTGAATTTTTAACATCATTAAAAGCTGACATTCACAGGTTTTATCTCATGGGGACGACGTGCAGGGCTGATCCGGGTTAAGGGTTGGATCGCTGCAAAGAACCGTCCTGGCTGCCCGTCATGTTCATCTCTGTCTGCAATAAGCGTCTGAAACCGCGAGTCCCAGTTTGTTGTTGTCTTTATGGAGGCTGCGACGGTGAGAGCAGGGTTCAACCCATGATAGAAAAGTCCTGGTTTATCTTCGACGTATCCGAAGAGCATCCTATTTGCCTGATGTATCACCGATCGCGTAAATGCAACTGACTATCTGGATACGGTATGTGACAGATTTTCTGGGGCCCATCCCTGACAGGCTTGATGGTTTGCACTACTGCGTCATGCAAATTCGGAACGGATAAGCATGTGACGGTTTTCCACAGATGACGATGGTTTATTTACGATGACACTCACAAAGCGGACGCGGCAGACAAGAAAAGTCCTGGTTTTTAGAGCTAACTGTAGAGTGAAATATCATCCCGTTATATTTTCTGCACCGAACTGCAACTGAAGTATATCGAATATTAGTCAGTTGAGATCAGGCAACGATCAACAGGAAGATCGCGGCGGGGAGGAGCGTGAGAACTTCATGTGCAGTAGCTTACGCCGGGGGATTTAAATCAATGGGGTCTGAGAAAGTGATTTCATCAGATATATAGTCATTATGATAACGAACACAGAATTCAACATACTCAAAGTGATAGCCAGTGAAGAAGGTGACTGGAGCATTACGAATCTGGAGCGTCTTCTTACGTGGAGAAAAACACCCAGTTTCAGGTATGTAGTGAAAATGGTTAACAACCTGGCGGAGGAAGGTCTCGTTGACATTGTGAGGGGACAAAATCCATCGGCACTCTCCTGTCGTGTATCTAAAAGAGGCCTCAATGTTCTCAAGGGCGCAGAACGTTAGTGTTCGTAATCATCAAGGATCTTTATCCGGGTGTATGATTTACTTTGCGATACCGATAGACATGTCACGTTGTCTGCCGGATGTAGACTAATAAGTTCTTCATTTCGATTCTCTGCCGTAACAAATTCTTTACATGGTCAGTTTGCCTGGAGACTGGTGAAGAATGTGCAACTGCCAGATTATCGGGATAGAGAATGCGGCAGCATGATTCACTTTCGCGTGTGATTCTGTTCCGGCGCTCCTCCTGCACTGCCTGCCTGACACCCGATATAAAAATTTCCGGCCGCGGATGAGGACCGCCCCCAGGGGAACAGAACATATGAATTCTCTGACAGCATTTCCTCAGAACTGGCATCATGGGCGACAGAAGCGACGAATGAGTGCTTCCCATGCCGCTCACCCGAAAGCACTTATTTTGCTTCGCCTGCATGCTTTATCACTGCCGTAAATTTGTATTTTGTGCTGGGTTACACCGTCTTGTGGATTTTGGTGAGTCGAACTTGCTGGAGTTCATTTTTGCATCCTCTCAGCACCTGGCTGACAGTGTGCTGGGAAGTGTCGAGCTGCTTTAAAAGAAACATCCATTCCCTAATTTCCTGATGAAGTTCGGTTGTACGATGATCCTTTTGTTCTGATAACAGAGCTTCAGTGTATCGTTCGGGTAATTTAAGATGCATTATTTTTCCTTCTTAGATTTAGGCTACTAAATAGTCTGGATATTTAGATCTTCCTGTCCAGTTATGCTGGACTCATTTCGTCCAATTCTAATTTTTTGTTTTAGTAGAAATAATTTATTTTCAGACGCTGTAAACAGCCTTTAGGGAGACTAATGATGGAAGGGACTTCCTGTTCCTGGACTCGCCGCGCAGCCTCCGAGTTTATGCCGTAGTTTAAACATCCATGTCTGCTGGGGGTCATATAAAATGAGATCGGGTATCACCTACAGTGACCTGTGTGGGCAGGGTTACAGCGAATTGGACCCTACAATATTGTGTACCGGGGCGATAGAAAATCAATTTTCGCTCACAATACCTGTGAGAAAAAAGAAATTTAGGGGCAAACGCATTGCGGACTCGGGCTGATACACATTATCCCGAAAATAATTTTAAGATATTCTGCCTGCTTATTAACGGCGCTGGCAACTGCAGCTGAACTCGTAGTGGTTTTGGCGAAAAGTTTATCGTTAAGAGGCTGAACGACCAGCAGGTCGCACTGGTCAGCAGAAGGGTAGCTAGCTGGGAAGGATGCCCCAGCTGGCTTATTCGGGGAATAAAATGAGTTGTGAACAACATCGCAGCCGAACGTTCCGATATCCCGTATAAGTAAGACATATTGATATCGACATTCCAGCGCAACGCTGTGGTAGAAGAAGGAATGTGGAGATTTCCTATTACCGTGATGCCAGGGGGGGAAGAGTGGCCAGTTTATCGCTGTGTCAGCGAGAGTATTTATCCCAAAAAGGCACCAGACGGATGAGCCGACGATGTCATTGTAATGTTCGATGGTCAACGATAAGGCCACGCGATGTTACTTGTTCTTCAAGGTTTCGCAAACCCAGATACCAGCAACCACACTGAGCGATAATATTGACGGGATATAGCCTCAGATGACTAAGATGAAAACTATCGCGTAAAACAGCAGGAACCAGAAAGTGTCAGAGCCAGCGGTGACGGGCATCTGCAAAGTGAAGGGTATAAAAATGCCCTGTCCTTAGGACAGGGCCAAATACGTCAATAGCAACCTACATACCAGACGAGTATTCACTCATTGAACGATACCAGTCTGCACCTACTGTGGAAGATAACTATAGCGCAGGGTGGTATAACCTGATTAAAACTAGGACTTTTCCAGTCGTCAGCGTAGTGAGGAGAGGGCTGTGGATCGGGAAAGACTTTAGCTTCAGCCCGGCGTGAGTAAACAGAACGGCTTGTGACCTGTCTTATCCCAACCTCTGGCTCGCAGCCTGTCTTTATCGTTAAGCTGCTTTCATCCGATATTCTGCCTGCCCGGGCGATTCGGAGGTACGAGTTAACCCTATATTTTGCTGCTGTTGTATTTTTTGACGGACAAATCCGGGGGGGGGGGGGTGCCCCTATTAAGTTGTCAAGCATGCTTATGATGCCGCAGGGGTATAAAAAGTACCGTCACGCATCATGGCGAACAGAACGTCACAGCG
>NZ_FXAS01000033.1:0-40316 GCF_900177785.1 Cedecea sp. NFIX57
CCCAGAGGGGAAACGGGCTGTGGCATCAGGTCAAACGCTTTGACAGTGTACCCGCCTGACGGCGGGTAACTGAAGTGACTTTAAACATACAAGGGAGAAAACAAAAGCTGCGGGAAACATTGTTTATTCCCTCTCCCTTCCAGGGAGAGGGTTAGGGTGAGGGTAAAAAAACCAGCAGCGATGTTGCGGTTTAAAACAGTGCTGAACATAAAGCAAGGCACCGTTCCGGCTTAAATCGCCTCAGTTTTCTCAAAACCCCGCCTCAACCTCTCGCATATCCGGCAGCTTATGCGCTATCCCTTTATGACAATCAATACAGGTTTTTCCGTCTTTGATCGCCTCATCGTGCATTTTGGCCGCCACAGTTTTCTGCGCGGTGAAATCCATATAGTCGAAGTTATGGCAGTTTCGACACTCCTGGGAGTTGTTGTTTTTCATCCGCCGCCACTCGTTTTGTGCCATCGCCAGGCGGTGATCGTCAAACTTCTGCGGCGTGTCTATCAACCCAAAAGCCTTAGCGTACAGTTCCTTGCTGGCCTGAATTTTACGGATCATTTTCGGCACCCATTCGTGCGGCACATGGCAATCCGGGCAGGTGGCGCGCACGCCGCTGCGGTTGTTGTAATGCACCGTGCCCATGTACTCCTCATACACGTTATTGCGCATTTCATGGCAACCGATGCAGAACTCTTCGCGGTTGGACATTTCCATCCCGGTGTTGAAACCACCCCAAAAAATTATCCCGGCAGCAAAGCCGATGAGCAGCAACGTGCCGAGCGCTAACCGGCTCGGTCTGCGCCACCACAGCCACACGCGCTTAATCACACCGGGTTGACGAGTTGATTTATCCATAACTTATTTCCCAAACCCTTTGGATGGCTCGAAGGTATTTTCAACAATCGGGGCCACATCCGCCTGAGGCACGTGGCATTGCAGACAGAAATAGCGGCGAGGCGCCACGTTCGACAGTACTTTGCCGTCGCTGTCCATAAAGTGCGTTGGGCTGACGCGCGGAGCCCCTGTGGTACGGTAACTTTCAACGCCGTGGCACTGCAGGCAGCGGTTGCTGGTCGGCGTCACCTGGTAGCCGTCCACGCTGTGCGGGATCATCGGCGGCTGGTTAACGTAGTTCAGCGCCATACGTTGCTGCTGCTTTGGCATCAGCACGGCCCCTTCCGGTGTACCAGACACTTCAGGCGATTGCTTGAGATCCACGCCATTTGCCGCCCAAAGCGCCCCGCTGACAACCAGAGTGAATGCCGCTCCCCATTGAAACAACGCCTTCATCAGGCCTTGGTTATTCATGATTTAGCTCCCAGGCTCCATCAAATTGTTATTCTGTAAACACCCTTCTGGCACTTAGCTATGCCGCGACCGAAGGGTATTGCGCGTTACACCTTCGCCAGCTTGACGGCGCACTTCTTGAAATCCGCCTCTTTGGAGAGCGGGTCGGTGGCGTCGAGCGTCAGGTTATTCACCAGCTGCGCGGCGTCGAAGAACGGCATATAAACCAGGCCACGAGGCGGCTTATTACGGCCACGGGTTTCGACGATGGAAACCACTTCCCCACGGCGAGAAATCACCTTCACCTTGTCGCCACGGCGCAGACCGCGCTCCTGGGCATCCAGCGGATGCACAAACGTGACGGCCTCAGGGAAAGCACGATGCAGCTCCGGTACGCGCCGCGTCATGCTGCCGGTATGCCAGTGCTCGAGCACGCGCCCGGTAGACAGCCACAGGTCATATTCCTGGTCCGGGGCTTCTGCCGCTGGCTCGAACGGCAGCGCGAAGATCACTGCTTTCCCGTCCGGTTTGCCGTAAAACTTGAAGCCTTCCCCGGCCTTAACGTACGGATCGTGGCCCTCGCTGTAGCGCCACTGGGTTTCTTTCCCGTCGACCACCGGCCAGCGTAAACCCCGGGCTTTGTGGTACTCGTCAAACGGGGCCAGATCGTGCCCGTGCCCGCGGCCAAAGCTGGCATATTCCTCAAACAGGCCTTTTTGCAGGTAGAAGCCCAGCTCGCGGGATTCGTCGTTTAGCTGCTCCGCCGCCAGCTCGGTCAGCGGGTATTGACGCACTTCGTCGCTGGCGAACAATACGTCGAACAGGGTTTTGCCCCGGTATTCTGGTTTTTTCTCAAGAAGCTCAGCGGACCAGACATCCTCTACCTTGAAGCGTTTCGCGAAGGTCACCATCTGCCAGAGATCGGACTTCGCCTCTCCCGGCGCGCTCACCTGCTGGCGCCAGAACTGCGTGCGGCGCTCGGCATTACCGTAGGCCCCTTCTTTCTCCACCCACATTGCCGTCGGCAGGATCAGGTCCGCCGTTAACGCGCTGATGGTCGGATAAGGATCGGAAACGATGATGAAGTTGCGCGGATCGCGCCAGCCCGGCATGCGCTCTTCAGTGATATTCGGCCCGGCCTGCATGTTGTTGTTGCACATCACCCAGTACACGTTGAGCTTGCCGTCTTTCAGCGCCCTGTCCTGCGCCACTGCGTGCAAACCCACTTTGGCTGGAATAGTGCCGGCGGGCAGCTGCCAGGTTTTTTCGACGATTGCCCGGTGTTTTTCGTTGGTGACGACCATGTCTGCCGGTAAGCGGTGTGCAAAAGTGCCCACTTCACGCGCAGTGCCGCAGGCGGATGGCTGCCCGGTAAGCGAGAACGGCCCGCAGCCCGGCTGAGAGATTTTCCCGGTCAGCAGATGCAGGTTGTAAACCAGGTTATTCGCCCAGACGCCGCGCACGTGCTGGTTAAAGCCCATCGTCCAGTAGGAGATCACTTTCTTGTTCGGGTCAGCGTAGAGCTTCGCGAGCGCTTCAAGCTGGTCTTTCGGCACCCCGCTCATTGCAGCGGTTTTCTCCAGCGTGTACTCGGCGACAAACGTTTTGTATTCGTCGAAGCTCATCGGCTCGGATGCATCAGACCCCGGGTTCTTCGCGGCCTTTTCCAGTGGATGCGTCGGGCGCAGCCCATAGCCAATATCCGTCACGCCGCGTCGCAGGTTAACGTGCTGCTTAAAGAACGACTCATTCACCGCATTGTTCTGAATGATGTAGTTGGCGATGTAGTTCAGGATGGCCAGATCGCTTTGCGGCGTGAAGACCATACCGTTGTCCGCCAGCTCAAAACTGCGGTGCTGGAAGGTCGACAGTACGGCAACCTTGACGTTTTCATCGGAGAGGCGACGGTTAGCGATGCGCGACCAGAGCACCGGGTGCATTTCCGCCATGTTGGAGCCCCAAAGCACAAAGGCATCCGCCTGCTCAATATCGTCATAGCAGCCCATCGGCTCATCCATGCCGAAGGTGCGCATAAAGCCCACGACGGCAGACGCCATGCAGTGGCGCGCGTTCGGATCGATATTGTTAGAACGGAAGCCCCCCTTAAACAACTTGGCGGCGGCGTAGCCTTCCCAGACCGTCCACTGACCGGAACCAAACATGCCGATGCCGTCCGGGCCTTTCTCTTTCAGGGTGGCTTTGAATTTCTCTTCCATCACGTCGAAGGCTTTTTCCCAGCTTATCGGCTGGAACTCACCCTCTTTGTGGTACTGCCCGCCTTTCATGCGCAGCAGCGGCTGAGTGAGACGATCTTTTCCGTACATGATCTTGGGCAGGAAGTAGCCCTTAATGCAGTTCAGCCCTCGGTTGACCGGTGCTTCAGGGTCGCCCTGGCTTGCAACGACGCGGCCATTTTGGGTCCCTACCAGCACGCCGCAGCCAGTACCGCAGAAGCGGCACGGGGCTTTATCCCATTTAATGGCATCGGGTTTACCTACCACTGCACGAGCCACGCTCGGTGCGCTGAGGCCCGCCGCCGCGGCAGCTGCGGCAACGGCATTTGCTTTCATAAAGCTACGACGACTGAGTTTCATGGTGCTTCCTCACCTTGTTCATTCTGCTGGTGATAAACCAGCGACACCGCCAGCACGCCGGAGATATTGCGTGCCCGCTCAATTTGTTCCAGCAGCGTGTTGCTTTCGACGGCTTCAATAACCACCGCAAGTTTGCCGCTGTCGATATCGTCAACCGCAACCTCGCTGCCCGGCAGCGAGTTGATCGCGCTGCGTACGGCTGCAACATGTTCAGGTCTGGCCTGAACCACCAGGCCGCATACGTGCCAGTCAGTGTGCATTTTGTGGCCTCAGGGTGATGGCTGACGTTGGGCAACCGGCAACACAAGCGCCGCAGCCGTGACAGGCAGACGAAAAGATCTGTGGACGGGAAACGTCCTGCAGAGTGGGGATAAACCGAATGGCCTGCGGTTCACAGGCATCTTCACAGCTGCGGCATTCCACCTGATGCCAGGCCAGGCAGGTTTCGCCGAGCTGTAATGTCAGTGCCCAGGGTTGAGCTGATTGCGGGGCAAAAAGCCGCTGTGGGCAGGCGTCCGCGCACGCATAACAGAAGGTGCACTCACCCCGGTTAAAGTCGATTTCAGGATAGCCGCCCTGGCCACGACGAAGCACCCGGCTCTGACAGGCTGTAACGCAGCTATCGCAGCGCGTGCAGTCCAGAAGAAAATGGTTTTCATCGCCGCTCCACGGAGGGCGAATGGCGGGAGTAGAACTGTGCCAGCCCCCGGTCAGCAGGCCGCGACGGGTCAGTTTAGCCATTGGGCAGATCCTTGCTCAAAATGCCCGGCCAGATCGCCACCGGGTAGAAATGTTATTCTTTTTATCCGCGAATTCTTTGCGGTTATACGGCACTTAAGGTATGCGACGAGGGGTTACAAAAGCATCCCCATAAAGGAGTAAATGCTGTTGTTGGATCAAAGAGGTGAACGGTTTCGACACGACGGAGATAAGTCCGAAGATGTAAGGCAGACGTTATGATGTGGCAAAGCTTGCGTTAAATACGGCAGCATTTTTCGCGCCGGGGCGAAAAAGTCACCGCCAGGCGTTTGCGTCCAGGGCAGATTCTGGTAGGTTTCGCTCCACCGCATACTTTAAAGGGTTATTCCCCAGTGACAGTCAAACGCTCGGTCTCCACCAGCCTTGCCCGCGCTTTCTTTTCGATCGTTTTACTGTCGTTGCTTTCCACCGGCATCGCGATGCTGACGCTCGCCAGCAGCCTGAAGGATGCGGAAGCGGTGAATATTGCGGGCTCGCTGCGTATGCAGAGCTACCGTCTGGGCTACGATCTTCAAAGTAACCCGAGAGCTATTGCGGCCCATTTACAGCAGTATCAGCAGTCGCTGGACTCCCCAACATTGCAGCAACTTAATCGGTTTTGGGTGCCCGATGAGGTAAAAAACCGCTATAACGCTCTGCAGCATGCCTGGCAGCAAATGCAGCAGCATATTCTGAACGAAGACATCGACTGGTATCGCTACAACATCGCCGCCTACGTGGAACAAATCGACCTGTTTGTGCTGGCGCTGCAGCATTATGCCGAGCGAAAAATGATGCAGGTTGTCGCGGCTTCGGTGGTGGGTTTTATGGCTATTTTTACCCTGGTTTTCTTCGCTTTGCGTCGCATCCGCCAGCAAGTGGTTATGCCGCTCAATGCCATGGTGGAGGCGAGCAAAGCCATTGAACGCGGCGAGTTTACGCCGCCCAGGCTCGACCGCTCATTACCCAATGAGCTGGGTGCCCTGGCGCAGGCCTTTATCCGCATGACGGATGAACTGCAAAAACTCTATCGCTCCCTGGAGCAGCAGGTGGAGCAAAAAACCCTACGCCTGCAGGAAGCTAACCGCATGCTCGAAGTGCTGTACAGCTGCTCTAAGGCGCTGAACGTCAGCACCATCAATCGCGACTGCTTCGTGCAGATCCTGCAAATCATCCATCAGAATGAGGAAGTCAGCGCCCTGGAAATGCAGGTCGGGGAAAACTGGCGTCTGACGGAAGGCTCCCCGGTAGCTGGCGAGGAATGGCATGCCCTGCCGCTGGTTCAGCAGGACAGCGCTTTTGGCACACTGCGCTGGCAGTCACCGGGGAACTCCCCTTCCCCACAGCTGATGAAAAGCGTAGCCACCATGCTGGGGCGAGGCGTGTACTTTAATCAGGCACAGAAGCACTACCAGCAACTGCTGCTCATGGAAGAACGAGCGACGATTGCCAGGGAGCTGCATGACTCTCTGGCGCAGGTTCTGTCTTATCTTCGTATCCAGCTGACGCTGCTTAAGCGCGCGGTGCCCGAAGAAAACCAGCCTGCGCAGAGGATTGTCGGAGATTTTTCCCAGGCATTAAATGACGCCTACCGCCAGCTACGCGAGCTGCTCACCACCTTCCGCCTGACGCTGCAGCAGGCGGATTTACCCGCCGCACTGCAGGAGCTGCTGGAGCCGCTGCGCGAGCAAACCCAGGCAGAGATTAGCCTGAAATGCAGCCTGCCGACTCAGGTTCTGGACGCTTCCCAGCAAATCCACCTGCTGCAAATCATCCGTGAAGCGGTGCTGAACGCAATTAAACACGCCAATGCCAGCCACATTGAGGTTGTTTGTCGCTCAGAAAGCGGCGGCGAGCATTATGCCTCGGTTTTTGACAATGGACACGGCATTGCCAGCCTTGAAGAACCCGAAGGTCACTACGGGCTGAATATCATGCACGAACGCGCAGAGCGACTTGGCGGCCAACTGACGATATCCCGCCCGCCAGAGGGCGGAACGCGAGTAGAAGTCCACTTTACCTCTGCGACTTCGGCTGTCGCCGGGAGCCATAACAATAATTAGCTTTATTCAGGAGTTAGCAATGTCTGAGAAAACGGTATACCAGGTTTTAATCGTGGACGATCATCCGCTTATGCGGCGTGGAGTGCGTCAGTTGCTTGAACTGGACAGCACGTTTACGGTCGTAGGTGAAGCCAGTAGCGGTGCGGAAGCCATCAGTTTAGCGAATCGACTGTCGCCGGATTTGATTCTGCTCGACCTGAACATGAAGGGCCTGAGCGGCCTCGATACGCTCAACGCCCTGCGCCGGGACGGGATCAGCGCCCGCGTGGTTATTCTGACCGTGTCCGACGCCCGCAGCGATATCTTCACGCTGATTGATGCCGGGGCTGATGGCTATTTGCTGAAAGACAGCGATCCGGAGGTTTTGCTGCAGGACATTCACCGCTGCCTGACGGGTGAGAAAGCATTTAGCGAGCAGGTACGCGAGTACCTGAACGACCGTGGAAGCAAGCGGCAGAGCAGCGATCCGTTTGCTATCCTCACTGAGCGTGAGCTGGACGTATTGTCTGAGGTAGCCCGCGGCCTGTCGAATAAGCAAATCGCCAGCGGCCTGCATATTTCAGAAGAGACGGTAAAAGTGCATATCCGTAACCTGCTTCGTAAGCTGCAGGTAAGGTCACGCGTCGCGGCCACGGTGCTATTTTTGGAAAGCCGGGGTTAAAACGACCCAATAAACGGTATGGTTACAAATCCTGCCAATTCCAAAGCATATTTACACTATCTCCTAAATTTCTCCACGTTTGACTAAGCAGTTAAAGCTACAGTGATGCGGTTATTGATAACAATTAGAAGCTTTTAAGGGGTCCTGACCGCATGGCGAATTTTTTCATTTCTCGCCCCATTTTTGCCTGGGTGTTGGCAATTTTGCTTTGCCTGACCGGGGCACTGGCTATTTTTTCACTGCCCGTCGAGCAATATCCCGACCTTGCGCCGCCCAACGTAAGGATCACCGCCAACTATCCGGGTGCTTCCGCGCAAACACTGGAAAACACCGTCACGCAGGTGATAGAGCAAAGCATGACCGGCCTGGACAACATGATGTATATGTCGTCCCAAAGCAGCAGCGCCGGTCAGGCCACCATTACCCTGAGCTTTAAGGCCGGGACCGATCCTGACTCCGCGGTACAGCAGGTGCAAAACCAGCTGCAGTCTGCGGTAAGAAAACTGCCGCAGGACGTGCAAACTCAGGGCGTCACGGTGAACAAAACCGGCGACACCAACATTCTGATGGTGGCCTTTGTTTCCACCGACGGCAGCATGGATAAGCAGGACATCGCCGACTACGTCGCCAGTAACGTGCAGGACCCGATGAGCCGCGTGAACGGCGTCGGCAGCGTTGATGCTTACGGCTCACAGTATTCCATGCGCATCTGGCTCGACCCGAATAAGCTCATCAACTACCAGATGACCACCCAGGATGTAGTCACCGCCATCAAATCCCAGAATGCGCAAATTGCCGTGGGTCAGCTTGGCGGCACCCCGGCGCTGGACAAACAGGCGCTGAACGCCACTATCAACGCCCAGTCGCTCCTGCAAACACCGCAGCAATTCAAAGACATTACGCTGAGGGTGAATCAGGATGGCTCGCTGGTCACGCTGGGGGATGTGGCAGATGTAGAAATGGGTGCGGAGAAATATGACTTCCTGAGCACCTACAACGGGCAGCCCGCTTCCGGGCTGGGCATTAAGCTGGCTTCCGGTGCCAACGAAATGGAAACCGACAAGCTGGCCCGCGCCAAAATTGAAGAACTTTCGCAGTTTTTCCCGCATGGTCTGGAAGCCAAAATCGCCTACGAAACCTCCCCGTTTGTTAAAGCCTCGATTACCGACGTAGTGAAAACGCTGCTGGAAGCGATTCTGCTTGTATTCCTGGTCATGTACCTGTTCCTGCAAAACTTCCGCGCCACGCTGATCCCAACGATTGCCGTGCCGGTGGTGCTGCTCGGCACCTTTGCCGTGCTGTATGTCTTCGGCTACAGCATTAACACGCTGACGATGTTTGCGACCGTGCTGGCTATCGGCCTGCTGGTGGATGACGCCATCGTGGTGGTAGAAAACGTCGAGCGAATTATGAGCGAGGAAGGCCTCTCCCCTCGGGAGGCAACGCGTAAATCGATGGGGCAGATCCAGGGCGCGCTGGTCGGCATCGCCATGGTGCTGTCCGCCGTGTTCGTGCCGATGGCCTTCTTCGGTGGCACAACCGGGGCGATTTACCGTCAGTTCTCGGTCACCATCGTAGCGGCCATGGTGCTGTCAGTGTTGGTGGCGATGATCCTCACGCCAGCTCTGTGCGCAACCATTCTTAAACCGCTGCATAAAGGCGAACATCACGGCCAGAAAGGTTTCTTTGGCTGGTTTAACCGCACTTTTAACCGCAGCGCCGAACGCTACGAAAATGGCGTGGCCAGAATCCTCGCCCGCAGCCTGCGCTGGATGCTGATTTATGCCCTGCTGCTTGGCGGCATGGTGTTCCTGTTCCTCAAACTGCCCACGTCATTCCTGCCCCAGGAAGACCGCGGCGTGTTCACCACTTCAGTGCAGCTTCCGAGCGGCGCAACGCAGCAGCAGACAACCAAAGTGGTGCAGCAGGTAGAACAGTATTACCTCACCAAAGAAAAAGACAACGTCGTGTCGTTGTTCTCCACCATTGGCGCAGGCCCTGGCGGGAACGGGCAAAACGTGGCGCGCATGTTTATTCGCCTGAAAGACTGGGACGAACGCAGCGCCGACGGCAGTTCGTTTGCCATCATCGAACGGGCAACTAAAGCCTTTAATAAGATCAAAGAAGCGCGCGTCATTGCCAGCAGCCCGCCAGCGATTAACGGTCTCGGTAACGCCGCAGGTTTTGATATGGAACTGCAGGATCACGGCGGCGCTGGGCACGATGCACTCATGCAGGCGCGTGACCAGCTGTTAGAAATGGCCGGCAACAACCCTCAGCTTACGCGAGTCCGCCACAACGGTCTGGACGACAGCCCGCAGCTGCAAATCGATATCGATCAGCGTAAGGCTCAGGCGCTGGGCGTCTCCATTGATGACATCAATAACACCCTACAAACTGCCTGGGGCTCAAGCTATGTGAATGACTTTATGGATCGCGGGCGAGTGAAGAAAGTGTATGTCCAGGCCGCGGCCAAATACCGCATGCTGCCGGACGATATCAACAGCTGGTACGTACGCAATAAAACCGGCAGCATGGTGCCGTTCTCCGCCTTTGCCACTTCCCGCTGGGAAACCGGCTCGCCTCGTCTGGAGCGCTACAACGGCTATTCCGCGCTGGAAATTGTCGGTGAAGCAGCACCTGGGTTAAGTACCGGCACCGCCATGGACATCATGGAAAACCTGGTCAGCAAGCTGCCAAACGGCTTTGGTCTGGAGTGGACAGGCATGTCCTACCAGGAACGCCTCTCCGGTGCACAGGCCCCTGCCCTGTATGCTATTTCACTGCTGGTGGTATTCCTGTGTCTCGCGGCGCTGTACGAGAGCTGGTCCGTACCGTTCTCCGTCATGCTGGTCGTCCCGCTTGGGGTGATTGGCGCCCTGTTCGCGACATGGATGCGGGGCCTTGAGAATGACGTTTACTTTCAGGTCGGGCTGCTAACGGTGATCGGGCTTTCGGCGAAAAACGCTATTTTGATCGTCGAATTTGCCAACGACCTGAACGCCAAAGGCCAGGACCTGGTTGCCGCCACGCTTGAGGCCTGCCGCCAGCGACTCCGCCCGATATTAATGACGTCCCTGGCGTTTATTTTCGGGGTTCTGCCGATGGCAACCAGCACCGGGGCGGGCTCCGGCAGCCAGCATGCGGTAGGCACCGGCGTGATGGGCGGGATGATCTCCGCCACCGTGCTGGCCATCTTCTTTGTGCCGCTGTTCTTTGTGCTGGTGCGCAGACGCTTCCCGCTCAAAGAGCACCACGACTAAACTCGCGGGCAATAAGCCACAAAAAAGGCGGCCTTTTCAGGTCGCCTTTTTGCTGATGTTCGCAGAGTATTCAGTACCAGAATATCGCGCCGTTGCTTTTTATGCCGGAACGCTTATTTGCGCAACATACCTTCGATAAAGTCTTTCCACTGCCCTAATTCGTGCTCGATCATAACCGCCTCTCTTGATGTTGGCGCAAGTATACGCGGATATATCCTGCAGTTGAACTTTTTTTGAGCGGTCAACTGTTGAGCAACATCACAAATATATCGTTAGCAGAATAACGGTTTAGCGCTGAATCGTGGCTCGATAATTCCCCTCACCTGCGGCAAAATGGTTGCCCTCTGAAAACTAAAACGGAACCGACCGCCACTATGATCACCATGTACGGCATTAAAAACTGCGACACCATCAAAAAGGCGCGCCGCTTTTTAGAAGCTAATGGCGTGGATTACCAGTTTCACGACTATCGAGCTGACGGGCTGGATGCCGCGCTGCTGAACAGTTTTATCGCTGAGCTTGGTTGGGAAGCGCTGCTAAATACGCGTGGAACAACGTGGCGCAAGCTGGATGAGACCCATCGGGTATCCATTAATGACGCACAAAGCGCGGCGGCGCTGATGCTGGAGATGCCGGCAATCATCAAACGCCCATTGCTCTGCGCGCCCGGTCAGCCTATGCTGCTGGGTTTCAACGAAACTCATTATCAGCAGTTTATCAACGAGGTATAGTCTTATGTCCTGCCCGGTTATTGAGCTGACGCAACAGCTTATTCGTCGTCCTTCCCTGAGCCCCGATGATGCCGGTTGCCAGGCGCTGCTGATTGAGCGCCTGCGCGCGATTGGTTTTACCGTTGAACACATGGATTTTGGCGACACCCAGAACTTCTGGGCCTGGCGTGGGCAGGGTGAGACGCTGGCGTTTGCCGGGCATACCGACGTGGTGCCATCAGGGGATGCCGACCGCTGGATCAACCCGCCGTTTGAACCCACGATTCGCGACGGGATGCTATTTGGCCGCGGCGCGGCGGACATGAAAGGTTCGCTGGCGGCGATGGTCGTGGCGGCTGAACGTTTTGTCGCGCAGCACCCCAATCATAAAGGCCGCCTGGCGTTCCTGATTACCTCCGACGAAGAAGCCAGCGCCACCAACGGCACCGTGAAGGTTGTTGAAGCTCTGATGGCGCGACGCGAGCGTCTGGACTACTGCCTGGTTGGCGAGCCGTCCAGTACCGAAGTTGTGGGTGACGTGGTGAAAAACGGCCGTCGCGGTTCCCTGACCTGTAACCTGACCGTTCATGGCGTCCAGGGCCACGTTGCTTATCCGCATCTGGCAGATAACCCGGTGCATCGCGCAGCGCCAATGCTGGCAGAGCTGACGGGCATTGAGTGGGATAAGGGCAACGAGTTCTTCCCGGCCACCAGCATGCAGATTGCCAACGTGAAGGCCGGCACCGGCAGCAACAACGTTATTCCGGGCGACATGTTTGTTCAGTTTAACTTCCGCTTCAGCACCGAACTGACCGATGAGGACATCAAGCAGCGCGTCGTCGCCCTGCTGGATAAACATGATCTGCGCTATACCGTTGAATGGTGGCTCTCCGGCCAGCCGTTCCTGACGTCACGCGGTAAGCTGGTCGATGCGGTAGTGAACGCCGTTGAGCACTATAATGAAATTAAACCGCAGCTGTTAACCACGGGCGGTACATCAGACGGGCGCTTTATCGCGCGCATGGGGGCTCAGGTTGTTGAGCTGGGGCCGGTGAATGCCACCATTCATAAAATCAATGAATGCGTCAACGCCGCCGACCTGCAGCTGCTGGCCCGGATGTATCAGCGCATTATGGAACAGCTTGTCGCCTGACGGGCAGCCAACTGAAGAGGTATCAGCATGGAATGGCTATCGCATTACTGGTGGATTATCGTCCTGGTGTTATTGCTGGGGATTTTTATTAACGTCATTAAAGACCTGAACCGAATCGATCCGAAGAAGTACATGGCAGACAAGCCTGAGCTTCCGCCACATCGTGATTTTAACGATAAGTGGGATGACGAGGACGACTGGCCTAAGAAGAAATAGCAGTATGCCTCACTCCGGGCAATTCCGGAGTGAGGCGAATATTTACAGCAGCTCTATCAAATCATCATCTTTCGGTGCCGCGCCACCGCTCAAAGCCTCATCGAAGTAGTGCTTCGGCACGGTGTAGCGCAGGTGATCCAGCGCCGCCTTCATGCTGCGGTCATCGATCGCATGCCCCAGATCGTCAATCAAATCCAGCGTTACGTCCCCGCCCAGGCTAAGTAACTTCTCGGCGGCGTCCACCGCGTGTGTCGCGTGGATCACTTTGTCGTTGTCGCCGTGAATCAGATGGATCGTGGTGCTGGTGGAGGCCTGCTGCGGCAGTTCCGCGTAACGCCCGCTAAAAGCGATAACTCGTGCTGCAAGGCCAGGCTGAGCCTTAATGCTCTCCAGCGCCATAATGGCCCCCTGCGAGAAGCCAATCAGCGCCGTAGCCGTTGGCGGTACACCGCTTTGCCGCTGCCAGTCATGCACTGCTTCAATAAATCCCGGCATCGCGGCATCCACGCGCTGCTGACGGTTTTCTTCCGTTACGCCAGCCACGGAAAACCACTCCCGACCTGCACCGCTTAGACCAGGGCCGCTAATACTGACCACCAGTGCGTCAGGAAACTCTGGCGCAAACCAGCTCCCGATTTCGCCCATGGCTTTAGCCGTGTCGCCTACGCCGTGGAACAGCAGTATCAGTTGGCTGGCCGGCGCTACGGGGCTTTGGACAACAAAATGGTCATGTTTCATGGCTTTCTCCTGGTTAATGGAGACAACTATACGCCGCTGCATGGGGATGACCATGCCGTTTCATTGAACAAGTTAGTGGAATTTTTGCAATTGCATAATGCCGTTGTGCAGCTCAGCCGTGCGATCCCGATCGAGATTTTCTAACGCGCTTTGGGCTTCCTGACGCATCAGCGCAAGCAAGGCTTTTTTACCGGAAAGCCCCAGACGCTGGCTGAGTACCTCGTTGTTTTCATGTTGCTGCAGCCGCCCTCGAAGCGCATGCAGCGGTAAAACGGACGCCAGCAAAAGGCGATTCAACGCCCCCAGGCAGGCTTCCAGCGGACGATGGGCGAAGGCAAAACCGGATAACTCTTCCCAGTCCTCTGGCAGCAAAGCAGGCGGAGAACACTCAGGCAAAGGCAAAGACAGCTCGAGCCACGCTTTCTGCCACGGCCAGTCTCGCTGTAACCGTTGCTGCTCATTTTCCATCAACGACTGGCCTTCTCGCGTCAGCGGCAATAACGCCATGGCGCTGTAGCAACCGCTGCTGGCTTCTTTGTGGCTACCGATTCGCACCAGCTCAAACCCGCAGCGCTGCCAGAAGCGCCACAGTTCGTCGGTATAGCCGAAGCTGACCGAGAGATAATCACATTGATGATTCACGGCCTGCCGCGCATGTTCAATCATGCTGGCCCCAATATGCTCGCGCTGGCGCAGAGGGTGAACCGCAATGCGGCTGACGCGCAATCCACGCAGAGTGGCGGCCAGCGGGCTGCCACCGTGCGCCGCCAGTGATTGCGCCACAAGATTACCTCTCGGGCGCCGGAACCCGGCCCACACGCTGCGGCTTAGATTTTTATCGAGCCCGCCCTCTTCGACCAACCACAAGGCACCTGCGCACTGTTCTTCGATATTGGCCGCGATAAAACTCTGGCCGGGCGCATCAAGCATCCGCCGCCAGTCGAGCGGCGTGGTACGGTAATGCGCGCCTGAAAGCAGCCGGTACATCTTCTTTAATTGCTCAGGCTTTCGCCGCCAGTCGGCCTGCTTAACAACCTGTAGAATGGGATCGCCTTGCGGGAATTGCTCCAGATCCGGCTCATCGAAAAGCATGATCCTGTCAACCATCAGCTCCAGCGGATCGTTCAGCGCCCAGCGGATCGGCGTATTCAGCGTGAAGCGCTTGAGTGACGGAAACGCCGCGCAGAACTTCAGTAAAAAACCTCGCCCGGTTCCCTCATACCCTTGCACCGTCGTGGTCAGCAAAACGCGAGGAAAACGCTCAATTAGCTGGCGTAGCAACGGGGCCGGAATAGCGGCGGCCTCGTCCACAATCAGCCAGTCATATGCCGCTAATTCACGCTCTGCGGCCAGCACGTCCGGGGCCATAAAGTGAAATGATTCGCCCGCATAGCTTGCCAGCACGCCGGTGGCAGCCTTCGCAGGCGCGGTCACGAGACAAGCACCTGGTGTCCGGCCAACCAGCATGCCCGCCAGAGCAGATTTCCCTCGGCCTCTGGCCGCCGTCACCACCGCTACGCCGCTCAGCATCCCGGACAAATTATCAAGGATTGCAACCTGCTCTTGCTCCGGCGCACCGCTGGCGGGCTGCCAGACCGGGCGGTGAGCAAAAGGATTCAGGGAGAGTGACTCATGCTGCTGCCAGAGTACGACTTCTGAGTCCTGCTGTATGCAGTACTGAAGATGGGCAACAAAATGGGGGGTCGGAATCGCCTGCGGCACATCGCTCCAGCGGCTGGAATCTTCGTCCGGCAGCGAAGCCCAGCGCGACCAGTCCGGCGTCAGCAGCAGCAGCCAACTGCCCGCTTTGAGCATCCCGGAAAGCGCAGCGAAGGCGGCAGCGTCCAGCCCTCGCCTGGCATCAAAAACAGCATGCTGAAACTCACGCCCAAGCATGCTGCGAACAGCCGAGGGCGCGCAATGCAAAGGCAGCTCGGGTGAAGGGCCAACCCACAGCCAGTCTCCGGGCAAAGAAGCCGACAGCGTGGCAACCTGCTCGCTGCTCCACTGGCTATGACCGGCCAGCACCATCAACCGGCGGATACCCGCCTGCTGCATATGCGCCGTTGCCTGCTGCATCGGCGCGATGAAAGTTGCTGCGGTCATCGATTAACGGAGCGTATTGCCGAAGGTGTTGCACTGGGCAGGATCGCCGCTGTCAAAACCCCGTTTGAACCAGGTATAGCGCTGCTCGGAAGTACCATGGGTAAAGCTGTCTGGCACCACCCGGCCCTGGCTTTGCTGCTGCAGGCGATCATCACCAATGGCTTCGGCAGCATTGAGTGCTTCTTTCAGGTCACCTGAATCAAGCACCTGCTGTTTCTGCATGCTGTTACCCCAGACACCGGCGAAGCAGTCGGCCTGAAGTTCCATTTTCACCGACAGGCGGTTAGCTTCGGCCTGAGAGGCATTCTGCTGAAGCTGGCGTACTTTCGGTTCAATGCCCAACAGCTTCTGCACATGGTGGCCGACTTCGTGAGCAATGACGTAGCCCTGAGCGAAATCCCCGCTCGCGCCAAGCTTGTCGCGCATGTCGTCGTAGAAAGAGAGGTCGATATAGACGGTGCTGTCCGCCGGGCAATAAAACGGCCCCATCACGGACTGACCGGTACCGCAGCCGGTACGCGTTGCCCCGCGGTACATTACCAGCTTAGGCTGCTGGTAGGTGCGCCCCATTTTCTGGAAAATCTCACCCCAAGTATCTTCGGTTGTCGCCAAAATGACCGAGGTAAACTTTGCCGCTTCATCATCTTTCGGGCTGATGGAGCGCTGCTGGGAAGACTGCTGAGAAACCGGCGGCTCGCCGGACAGGAAGGAAGTAAGATCGACGCCGTAATAGCTTGCCACAATAACCACGACCAGCAGCACCAGGCCACCTTTTCCGCGTGGGATTCGGAAACCACCACCGCCCATACTCATGCCGGGGCCGGAGGCGTCATTGCGCCTGTCTTCTACATTGTCGCTTTCGCGACGTCCTTGCCAACGCATACGCTCGTCCTCATTCACAATCACAACATGTAATGGATAGATCGTAGGTGGTTACCGGCAGGATTACCATAAGAACAGGCAGCGAAAAAACAGGGTGCGCAAAAACGCACCCCATTGCGCAACGTAAACGATTGCGTAGTTAGTCTAATTTAACGCCGAGACGGTGAGCAACTTCCTCATACGCTTCAATCAGGCCACCCAGGCTCTGGCGGAAACGGTCTTTGTCCATTTTATCAAGCGTTTGCTTGTCCCACAGGCGGCTGCCGTCCGGGGAAAACTCGTCACCCAGTACCACTTCGCCTTTGAACAGCCCAAACTCCAGCTTGAAGTCAACGAGGATCAGGCCAGCGTCATCAAACAGCTTGCTCAGCACGTCGTTAGCTTTGTAGCTCAGCTCGCGCATGCGGGCCAGATTCTCTTTGCTCACCCAGCCAAAGGTTTCGCAGTAAGATTCATTGACCATCGGGTCATGCATGGCGTCGTTTTTCAGGAACAGATCGAACAGCGGTGGGTTCAGCTCAATACCTTCTTCAATACCAAGGCGCTTAACCAGTGAACCCGCGGCGCGGTTACGAATCACGCATTCTACCGGCACCATGTCGAGCTTCTTCACCAGCACTTCGTTATCAGACAGCAGCGCTTCCATCTGGGTTGGGATACCCGCTTCTTCCAGCTTGGCCATAATGAAATGGTTAAACTTGTTGTTTACCATGCCTTTACGGTCGAACTGCTCGATGCGCGCCCCATCACCTGCTGACGTATCGTTACGGAATTCGAGCACCAACAGATCCGGGTTTTCCGTACTGTAAACGGTCTTCGCTTTGCCGCGATACAACTCAGCTTGCTTTTGCATCTTTCTTACTCCAGGTATAGCGATCGCTTGCGCAATCGAAGGGGGTTTACCCGTCATACTTCAAGCTGCATGTGCGTTGGTTGCACCTGTTAACTCCGGTCACACAGTTATCTATGCTCCCGGAGATTTCCAGGCTTACCGCCTTCCTGCAGCTCGAATTATTTAGGGTATCTACATAGGCCTAAATAAGAAGGGCCGGAATTAACCGGCCCTCCTGTGTTACTTGCTGAATGCTGCCTGGAAGACAGCAACCAGCGCATCGTTCTGAGACTGCGTCAGCGGGTGCCCTTTCGGATCGATGAACTGCAGGCTACTGCGGTTATCGAGGTCGCCAACCTGCAGCTTATAGTCGCCGTTGGTTAAACCTGGGTCTTTCGCCCCCAGGTCGCTCCAGCTGCTGTCAGACAGTGCTTTATAGGTCACTGCGATATTGCCCTGAGAACGGGTGGTATCGGTGACTTTCATGCCCGCTTTTTCAAGCGCAGCCGGCAGGCGGTTCCACACGACGTTGAACGGCGCACGAACGACCAGCATTGGCAGCCCGGTATCATCCGCGGCGCTCTGCACATCAAGCTGCGCTGAGCTGCGGTTGTCCTGCGCATTCTGGCGGGTCGTTTCAGACTTATCGAGACCGGCACTGATGATATTCAGCATTTGCGCGCTGTAGCGCTGCAGAGATGAAGCATCCGCCACTGGCTTACCGCCCTGCTCCAGATTCAGCAGCTTCACAACAACGGACTGCTGGTAACCCTGAGGCTGCACGCTAATCTGGTAACGCCCACGGTATTGCACGTCTTCGTCAGCGCGGTTCCACTGAACCCAGTCAGTTGTCAGGGTCTGGCTGGCATCGTTGCGTTGCGCAATAGCGTAGTTCCCGGATTGCAGGATACTCACCACCTGAGGCCACAGCCCGCTCGCCTTGTTAGCTTCAACCTGCAGCGTGGCGGTATCACCGGTGAACTGAGTGCGAGCCCCGTTTACCAATGCCAGCGCCTGCGCCGGTGGGCGAATATCCAGCTGCTTGCCTACAGCACCGCTGCCGTTGGTGACCGGAACGTTGTAGTCGCCATTCTGAATCGGCAGGATCATCCCGGCCGGAGAGTGAATTTCCGCGAGTGGGGTTGCATCCAGGTAGGACTCATCGCCGCTAACCTGACGCTTGTAACGCTGATCGGAACTGCACGCCGCTAACAGCATGGCGAGCGAAACAACAGTAACTTTTGCCACCGTCGACTTCTGTACTGAGTAAGCCATCAAATCTCCCTAAGCTTTACAGCAGACCGGCATGCTTAAGCGCGCTGATAATCACCGGGCGACTGGCGTCGGTCAGCGGCGTCATCGGCAGGCGTAAGGTATCGGTTGCCACAAGACCCAACTCCCTCGCGGCCCATTTCACCGGAATAGGGTTAGGTTCTACAAACAATTTATGGTGCAGCGGCATCAGACGCTGGTTAATTTCGCGAGCCTGTGCAAATTGCCCTGAGGTGGCCAGTTTACACATTTCTGCCATTTCACGCGCGGCTACGTTTGCCGTCACGGAAATCACGCCGTGGCCGCCAAGCTGAATGAAGTCCAGCGCGCTGGCGTCATCACCGCTCACCAGGATGAAGTCATCTTCAACCAGCTCTTTGATCTGGTTTACGCGGCTTAAGTTCCCGGTGGCTTCTTTGATACCGATAATATTTTTGATTTTCGCCAGGCGGCCAACAGTTTCCGGCAGCATGTCACAGCCGGTACGCGACGGCACGTTATACAGCATCTGCGGCAGATGGGTGCTTTCAGCAATCGCTTTAAAGTGCTGGAACAGCCCTTCCTGAGTAGGACGGTTGTAATACGGGGTGACCGTCAGGCAGCCCACAATGCCGCTGTCCTGCAGGTGATGCGTCAGGGAAATTGCTTCGGAGGTGGCGTTAGCCCCGGTACCGGCAATGATCGGGATACGCCCGTCCGCCAGTTCCACGGTAAGCTTCACTACGTCGACGTGTTCGTCGTGGCTTAAGGTAGCCGATTCGCCGGTAGTCCCTACCGAGACAATCGCCGATGTTCCGCTGGCGACATGGTAATCAATCAGTTTTTTCAGGCTGGACCGGCAGACATTACCTTTCTCATCCATCGGCGTAATTATCGCGACAACACTTCCCGTAAACATTAGCCACCCTCTGTGCAAACATGTTCTCCAATGTTACGTTTGGTGCCATAGCAAAAGCAAGCCGCCAGAAGGCGCTAAGCGGTTGGCAGCTTACTTTTTTTATGCTTTCCTAATGTGAATCTCACCGATTGACAGGAAGAACACGTTTGACACCCTCATCACACCATTATTTGGTTATCACAGCCCTGGGGGCGGACCGTCCGGGTATCGTCAATACCATCACTCGTCACGTAAGCAGCTGCGGCTGTAATATCGAAGACAGCCGTCTGGCGATGCTGGGTGAAGAGTTCACCTTTATCATGCTGCTTTCCGGCACCTGGAACGCGATAACCCTGATCGAATCCACTCTGCCGCTGAAGGGCGCCGAACTCGATCTGTTAATTGTGATGAAACGCACAACCGCGCAGGAAAGACCGGCCACGCCGGCTACGGTCTGGGTGCAGGTTGAAGTGGCAGACTCGCCGCACCTGATTGAGCGATTTACCCACCTGTTTGATACCCATCAGATGAACATTGCCGAGCTTGTTTCCCGCACTCAGCCTGCGGAGAACGGCGTAGGGCCGCGCCTGTATATTCAGATAACGGCCCACAGCCCCGGTTCTCAGGATGCGACAATTATCGAGCAAGCGTTTAAAGCCCTATGTACAGAACTGAAAGCAGAAGGCACTATTAACGTGGTTAACCCACAGCAAGATGATTAAAGACGGAGAGTAGTGATGAGCCCACTGAAAGCCGGTGATATTGCACCGAAATTTAGCTTGCCCGATCAGGACGGCGAACAAGTAAATTTAACCGACTTCCAGGGACAGAGAGTTCTGGTTTATTTCTATCCAAAAGCAATGACACCAGGCTGCACCGTGCAGGCATGTGGTTTGCGCGACAACATGGATGAGTTGAAAAAGCGTGGCGTGGAAGTGCTGGGCATCAGCACCGACAAGCCGGAAAAACTTTCCCGTTTTGCCGAGAAAGAGCTGCTTAACTTCACCCTGCTTTCTGATGAAGACCACCAGGTTTGCAGTCAGTTTGGCGTGTGGGGCGAGAAATCTTTTATGGGCAAAACCTATGACGGCATTCACCGCATCAGCTTCCTGCTGGACGGCGACGGTAAAGTGGAAAAGGTGTTTGACGATTTCAAAACCAGTAACCACCACGATATCGTTGTGAACTGGCTGACCGAAAACGCCTGAGAACAGATAAAAAAGCCGACATCTCCGTCGGCTTTTTTCTTATCGAGTATTCCGCTTCGTAAGGCAGCGATTTTCTCAGTTATGAAGCAAGTAGGTCATAATGCTGTTCAATGAATTGGGGTAAAGTCGTTAAAGGTTGCCCAATAATTTCTATCCCCACCTCATCCAGCCCCTCAAGCAATCTCTCGCGCTGATCCTGTTTGATAGCCAGGAAATGCAAACGCAGAAAATCATTCTCGGGTATGCCGAGCTGCGTTAAGAATTCATCAACCGAAACATGTTCAAATTGAATATCTTTGCCTAAGGTATCTGCCAATACCTGCGCTATTTCGGCATGGCTGTATTCTACAGGCCCATGAAGTGAATAAATTTTTCCGACATGTTTTCCGGGTTCTATCAGCATACTGGCGACAACGCGGGCAATATCTGCAGCAGCGATAGGGGCAAAACGGCTGTCTGGATCAAACGGCGTCACATAGCGGCCACCGCGGATTAAATGGGCTGAATATAATAGCCAATCGGCAAAAAGGGTGACCCGGAGATGAGCCGTCGGAATGCCCGACCAGTCTAATACCTGCTCCGCAATCCAGTGTTTGAGGGTTTGAGGGCTCGTGGCATCAGGTCGCGACTGCTTCTGAGACATATTAACGACCAGTTTAATTTTTGCCTCTTTGGCTGCCTGGGCAAAAATTGCCGTCGCCTCCACAAGCCCTTCAGCTAAAGGGTAACAAAAATAGGCTGCTGTCACGCCCTCCAGCGCCTGGCGCATTTGCCGAAGCTGGAGCATATCAGCGACCACGACTTCAGCCCCTGACGCACGTAATTTTGCGGCACGCTCATCCTCACGGCGAACCAAAGCCCGAACTTTATGGCCCTTTTCAAGCAGGAATTTTACCGTAGGGGATCCCGTATCACCTGCCGCAGCGGTAACCAAAAATGTGTTCATTGTTTTCTTTCCGAAAGTCCAGGCGCGTTGCCCGGTAAACCAGATGTGGACAGCCCTGATTACAGGGTGGCGAAATGGTGCTCCAGCCCCTTAGGATTGCTTTCCCAGAAGCGTGAAACCTGCACCGAAACAGGATCAGGATAAATATCTTCCCGGTCTTCAAGCAGGCCTTTCACAATCTCTTCTGCAGCAACGGTTGGCGATGTTTTTTCCGCATGCCGATCGGACGCCATATCGGTATCAATAGGGCCAGGGAAAATACCCACCACGCTAATATTCTGGGATTTCAATATAGCGCGCGCGGCCTGGGTTGCTGAAAGCAGTGCGGCCTTAGAGGCGGAATACCCCGCAGTTTGGGACATAGGCGCCAGCGCCAGCACGCTCAGCACATTGGCAATCACGCCCACCTCTTTTTTGCCCATAAGCGGCGCAAAAGTTTGAAGAACCCGCACCGTACCGTAATAGTTGACATCCATATCAGTCATCAGCTCGGCAAAAGTCGCCGTCAAAATCGTATTGTCATTCATCACCCCGGCGTTATTAACCAAAATATCAAGCTCACCGATTTTCTGAGCCGCGGCATGAACACTCTCCGGCTTCGTCACATCCAGCTGCACAGCAATCACACGATCGTCGCCATAGTCCCGCAGCGCTTGAGGATCGCGAGCACCAGCATAAACCTTGCCCGCTCCGTGCCTGAGAAATGCACTCACCAATTCAGCGCCAATCCCCCGGTTTGCACCGGTAACGAAAACTGTTTTGCCTTGAATATTCATATCAATGACCTTTTGGGTTAATTCACCTTCTGGTGATGTCTTCATACGCGCAGAATTTATCCTGTACGCTTCGTTTCTATTTCAGAGGCAAGCCGTAACGCATTGGAAATGCCGTCCTTGAGCAACTGCGTAGACAAAGCCTCATCGGTAACAATACGAGAAAGCTGAAGCGTGCCGACCATGACGGCCCAAACAGCACCGGCGACTCCCATTCGGGCCTCAGCCCCGGCCTCAACCGGCAGACAATCAGCTATACGCTCAATAAAGCTGAGCGTTTTTCTCGTTATCATTGACCGGGTGTCTTCCGGTCGATTTTTCAATTCCGATGCAAGCGAGGCGAACACACATCCCTTGTCGGGATTATCGCGATGCCCTGGACTCAGGTAGCGCGACAAAATATGCTCCAGACTGACCGGCGAACTGCCGTCCCCTTCAGCAAAAATGCTGCAAAAAGTTTCATCTGCGGCAATCCCCACCGCTTCCTGAATCAGCTCTTCTTTAGATTTGAAGTGACTATAAAATCCACCAACGGTCAGCCCTGCATGCTCCATCAATGCAGCGACGCCAACTTTTTCAATGCCTTCCTCACGGAAACGTTGTGAAGCAACCTTAACAATGTGCTTGTGCGTTTCCTCTTTATGCCCTTTTGCATAACGCATGAAATTGCCCTCTTTTTAGCGTGCTTAGTCAGCATTAAATTATATTTATAATATAACCACTCGTCGCACAGCTAACATCTCTTTTGATGTCGGGTTATTCGTTATCCTGCAAAAGGGAGAAAACCGGCAACAGCCTCAGCCCTGAACCACGTTGGCGGTGGCTGACGTACTGTCAGAGACTCGCGGCCACATGGCGCCAGACAACTCGGTCATTACGCAAATCACCGCTGAAACCACGATGGCCACTGCAACAATCGAGAACACCCCCGCCAAAGAGAGATGGAAATACGTGACGCCCAGCCACCCGCCACCGGCTGCAATCAACAAGCGCGCCGTGCCGGCCAGGAAAATACGCCACATATAGCCACTTCCCTGCGCGGCAAAGCTCAGCGCGAAAACAATCCCACTCGCAGCATAGAATGGGGCAACAATTTCCAGATAGAGCGAACCCGTTTTCATAATCGCCGGATCGTGGGTGAACAGCCCCATCCACAGCGCCGGGAAAAGAGCCACAATTACACCAATGACTTCGACAATCGTGACGCTTACCGCCACCCCAACCCACGCAATTTTTCTGGCGCGGGCAATCTGACCTGCGCCCACGTTCGTCCCGACCATAGTGAGGATCGCGGTTCCCATTGCGAATAAAACAGGGATAAGAACGTAGTCCAGTCGGGATGCTGTGCCATAACCGCCGATAGCATCGAGGCCAAACCGCCCGACAGCGCCGGTCACGAGCAGAACCATGACATTCAGTTGCAGTGTCCCAAGCGCGGCCAGCACGCCCACCTTGAGAATGTCGCCGAATAACCGGCCACGCAGAGGAGAGAGCCTCAAACGTAGCCCGGAACGCCCGCTGGCCATGTAGCGCAGCAATGCCAGGGCAGCCAGCCAGTAGTAGAGGCTCACGGCCACACCGGCCCCCGCGATGCCAAGGCCTTTGATCGGGCCAAGGCCGAAAATAAATAGCGGCGAGAGAGGAACCAGCACAATAGCGCCGATAAACGTCACCAGGGCTGGCACTTTCACGTTCCCGACGCCCCTGAGAACAGCGGAAAGCAGGTTAACTATCCAAATCGGTACCGCCGCAATAAAAACAAATATTGAGTATGTCTGCGCGGCATGAAGCGCCTCGCCGGACCCACCGAGAGCGGCATAAAGCACCGGCCCAAAGCCGATAACGCTCACAGTAAAAAGCAGGCCAAAGGCCACTGCCACCACGACCGCATGCAGGATCAGGGCATTCACATCATCATGCCGGCCAGCACCAGCCGCCCGTGCAACCGCAGAAGCCACTCCTCCTCCAATGCCCCCGGCAGCCATCATTGTCATTAACATCCACAGGGGAAACACCATCGAAACGCCAACCAAAGCAGGCGTTCCGAGGAAAGAGACATAATAGGTCTCAGCCACGTTGACCAGAGTTTGTGCCGCCAGCACAGCAACGGTGGGGAGAGCAAGGCTCATCATTGTTGAAAACACTGGCCCACTCAGCATTTGTTCCCGCATGTGCCGTTTGGCATTCTCACGATCGTTCTGAATCTTCATGTTGCCCTCTCTGCCACCGCTCGTTAACCCTGTCACGGTCGCTTCGCGTAGCCTTAATAACGTTTATATTATGATCATAATACTATGCAGCAAAAAAACGGAATACAAGAGGGATCGAAACAAATAGTCCATCGATCGTTTTCAGGGGAAGATTACAGACGCCTTCGTGTAGTCGCCCCCGTAGGCAGGAACTGAACTCGAATAGTGCGTGGGGGCTTTTGAAGCTGCAGAAGGGTCATGCAGTAAAATATCAGGCAGAAAGGCGCTGCCTGACAGGAAAGCGAGACCGGCGACGGTGGATATCTGACTACCGCCGCCAATCCCTGATCGCTATTCCCGGCTCAGCGCGTCATCACTCACCGAAGCATCCGGCCAGGCATGAACCACGGCTTTAATCAGCGTTGCCAGCGGAATAGCAAAGAACACGCCCCAGAATCCCCACAGCCCGCCGAAAATCACCACCGACAGAATAATCACCAGCGGATGAAGATTCACCGCCTCCGAGAACAGCACCGGCACCAGCAGGTTGCCGTCCAGCGCCTGAATAATCAGATACACACCAAACAGCGTCCAGAACTCGGTGCCCAGGCCAAACTGGAACAACGCCACGCCAATGACCGGAATGGTGACCACAAACGCGCCGATGTAAGGGATCAGCACCGAGAAGCCAACCAGCACCGCCAGCAGCAGCGAATAATTCAGCCCGAAAACAATAAAGCCGATGTAGGTCGCCACGCCCACGACGATCATCTCCAGCACTTTACCGCGAATATAGTTGGTGATTTGCTGGTTCATCTCCAGCCAGACTTGCCCGGCCAGACCGCGGTTGCGCGGCAAAACACGGCGCACGGCATTCAGCATCTGCTCTTTGTCCTTCACCAGGAAGAACACCATCAGCGGCACCAGGATCAGGTAGATAGCCAGCGTCAGCAGCCCAACCAGCGACGCCAGCGAGAACTTCACCACCTGGTCGCCCATGCCGGAAAGCCGACCGCGAACGTTTTCGGCCATGGCGTCAATAATGCCCGCATCCACCAGCGCCGGATAACGCTTAGGCAGCGTGGCGGCAAAATCAGAGAGTTTGTTCAGCATCCCCGGCATATCGCGAATCAGGTTGATGCCCTGCTGCCAGGCGACGGGTGCCACAAACAGCACCATCAACAGCAAAATGCCGACAAACAGCACCAGCACAATGGTGGTGGCCAACGTTCGGGAACAGCCGATACGCTCGAGGCGCACCGTCGGCCACTCAAGCAAATAGGCCAGAACGATGGCAACCAGCAGCGGCGCCAGCAGACCATGCAGGAAGAACAGGATGCAAAAACCCGCCACCAGAATAACCAACAGGGCAATCGCCTCCGGGTCGCTGAAACGACGGCGATACCACTGCAACAACATGTCGAGCATACATCCCTTCCGTGAAGTTTTTTTTGATGCCGAATTGTATCGAAATGTCACCGCAAAGACTTTGCTTTTTACGGCGGATTACAAAGGAGAATCCACCAAATAAAATCTTCGCAGCTTCAACGCCCTACAGTACACTTCTTTAAGCGAACAAACTTGTACTCATCGTGTCAAAATCTGACAACGACTAAACGGGACAGTAGTTATGGTTAGGCAGTTGAAAAAGACCCTGATTGCAACACTTACGGCCTCGCTGCTGGTAGGAACCCTACTGCCAGCGCGCGCGGATGTGACTGACCAACTCCCAGATATGGGAACCTCCGCGGGCAGCACCCTCTCTATTGCGCAAGAAATGCAGATGGGCGATTTTTACGTCCGTCAGCTACGCGGTAGCGCCCCGCTGATTAACGATCCGCTGCTGACGCAGTACATTAACTCGCTGGGCATGCGGCTGGTTAGCCACGCCAATTCTGTGAAAACCCCGTTCCATTTCTTCCTGATCAACAACGACGAAATCAACGCCTTCGCCTTCTTTGGCGGCAACGTGGTTCTCCACTCGGCGCTGTTCCGTTATGCCGATACGGAAAGCCAGCTGGCTTCTGTTATGGCCCACGAAATCTCCCACGTCACCCAGCGTCACCTGGCGCGTGCGATGGAAGATCAAAAGAAAAATGCGCCGCTGACCTGGGTCGGTGCCTTAGGCTCAATTCTGCTGGCAATGGCCAGCCCCCAGGCCGGGATGGCTGCCCTGTCCGGGACGCTGGCCGGGACGCAACAAGGTATGATCAGCTTCACGCAACAGAATGAGCAGGAAGCTGACCGTATCGGTATTCAGGTACTGCAACGCTCGGGCTTTGATCCTCAGGCGATGCCTGGCTTCCTGGAAAAACTGCTCGATCAGGCCCGTTACTCCTCGCGCCCACCGGAAATTCTGCTGACTCACCCATTGCCGGAAAGCCGCCTGGCGGATGCCCGCAACCGCGCCAACCAAATGCGCCCGGTGGTGGTTCAGTCCTCGGAAAGTTTCTACATGGCAAAGGTTCGTACCCTGGGGATGTATAACTCGGGCCGCAATCAGCTAACCCCGGACCTGCTGGACGCCTGGTCAAAAGGCAACGTGCGCGAGCAAAACGCGGCGCAATATGGTCGTGCGCTGCAGGCTTTGCAGGCGGATAAATACGACGAGGCCAGAAAAGCGCTGCAGCCGTTGATTAGCGCCCAGCCGGGCAACCCATGGTATCTCGATCTGGCCACCGATATCGATCTCGGCCAGCACAAAGCCAACGACGCGATCAACCGGCTGAAAAACGCCCCGGACCTGAAGAATAACCCGGTGCTGCAGCTGAACCTCGCCAATGCTTACCTTGAAGGCGGGCAGACCGCCGAGGCAGCAACGCAGCTTAATCGCTACACGTTTGCCCACCCTGACGATACCAACGGCTGGGATTTACTGGCGCAGGCACAGGGGAAACTCGGCAACCGCGATCAGGAGTTAGCGGCGCGTGCCGAAGTGATGGCGCTCAATGGCCGTCTGGATCAGGCTATTTCAATGCTCAGCAGCGCCAGCTCGCAGGTCAAACTCGGCAGTCTGCAGCAGGCCAGGTACGACGCCCGGATCGATCAGCTGCGCCAGCTGCAGCAGCGATTTAAACCTTATATGAAAATGTAACAGGAGTCCGTATGTCCACGAAGGTCGAAATTTATCACAACCCACGCTGCTCCAAGAGCCGTGAAACGCTGAACCTGTTGAAGGAAAAAGGCGTTGAGCCAGAAGTAGTGCTTTACCTGGAAACGCCGCCGGACGCAGCCACGGTCAAATCGCTGCTGAAAAAACTGGGCTTTACCAGCGCACGGGAACTGATGCGCCGCAAAGAAGACCTCTACAAAGAACTGAAGCTGGACGACGCCAGCCTCAGCGAAGAAGCGCTCATTCAAGCAATGATTGAACACCCGAAACTTATCGAGCGCCCAATCGTGCTGGCCAACGGCAAAGCCCGTATTGGCCGCCCGCCAGAACAGGTGCTCGAGATCCTCTGACCTGCCCCGCCCGTTCCCTTCCCGGGAACGGGCTAGCCGCTCACCGGCACAATTTTCAGCTCCGCTAGCCCCACGCCAATCTTACGCGGCTCATGCCCAAGAATATTGCCTTCGTTGGACAACTGCGGCTTAGGCGGCTCAATAGTCAGCACTTTGCTGCCTGCCGGATTATCAAAACGTAGCGTGACGGTAGAAAGCTGGTCGCCAAAAGTAATGGTTTGCTCTTCATCACCGACCTTCACCGAAACCGGCTCACCGACGTTTGGCCCAAAGGCTTTGGCCACCAGCACCAGATCAAACGTGGTCGGCAGCGGATCCTGATACTCAATGGTTACCACGGGCGCCATGTTGGCGTTTGACCAGCGGCCCCAGGCTTCCGGGCGCGAAATGCCGCTGAACTGCCTCACGCTCTGCGGCGCCCCGGCCACGTTAAAGATAAAGCTGTCCGCCTGGTAGCGGATGCTGTTCTCATCCGCCTTCAGCAGAGCCACATTATTTTTGAAACGATCGTTACTCAGCGTTTGCTCATCAAACTGCACGTTATATTCATCCAGCGGTTTGTCCACCAGCCGTACCGTTGGCTCCCCGCCAAGCTGGCCCTGGGCTACGCACAAACCAGTAGAAAGCGCGAGCTGTGGCTCCCACAGGCGCGCCATTTTGTAGCAGCGGTCGGCCCAGATAAACCGGTCATCGCTTTTAAAATCCGCCAGCTGATAGCGCAGCGGCGCGGAGTACTCGCTTTCCGGCAGCGGCTCAATTTTGCCTTTACCGATTTTCAGCAGCAGCGGCAGCTTGAAGTGCGCACCTGAATAGCTGAACGTGTTCTTCTTCTGATCGATGCTGTAGCGGCTGATGGTTTTCGGGAAGTTCCACAGATCGATCACGTCCGGCTTCCACTCGGTAACCTTCTCTTTCAGGTTGGTAAAGACCATCGACAGCGACTCGCCCGACAGGCTGCTGCGCCCCAGACCGATGTAATTCCCTCCGCCGAGGATATCCAGCACCGTCGCACCGTTATCCATCGTGTTACGCTTCACGGCCTTTATTTCCGCCTGCGGTTTATCGCCGCGGATCACAAAGAACAGGTTCTGCCTGTCCTGCTTCGTCAGGTATTTATACGCCGTGTTGTTCATCGCCAGATGGTCGGAAGAGACCACGATCACCGTGTTACGGAAATACGGTGAGGCTTTGATTTTTTCTATCAACGCCGCGATATGTTCCTGGCTGCAGGAAACGGCGCTGAAAGATCGGTTTTCCTTGCCTTCGTAGCTGTAACTGCGGCGGTTACAGGTTCGCGAGATAAAGCCATCCGGGTGATGCGTATCAACCGTCAGGGTAAACAGCGAGAAGCGCTTCCCGGCTTTAGAAAGCTCGATAAACTTGTCATAAGCTTCGTCCAGCACCGTATCGTCGTAAAAACCCCAGTTATTCTTGTAATTCGGGTCCGCCACCATTCCCTTCAGTTCCTGCGCGCCGTACATATGCTCGAAGCCGTGGGACTGCAGGAAAATGTCTTTACCCGCAAAACGCAGGTCCGCGCCCTGGATAAAGTAGTTTTGATAGCCGGATGCCTTAAGAATATCGCCGAGGCAAATGTTCTTCGGGAAGAAGCTCGACATCGACGCCGAGGAGTTCCCCTCGAAAGGCGCAAACAGCGGGATCCCGCACTGCGAGGCCACAATGCCGGCAATGGTGTAGTCCATCCCCGCCATCTGCCCGGTATGGCTGAAATCGATCGACTGGCTTTTCAGGGCGTTCAGCTCGGGCGCTAAGCCAGGAAACGTCTGCTCATCAAAATAGGTACGTTCCAGACTTTCGCCGTAGATATACACCAGGTTGAGCTTCGGCTGCTTAATGGTGCCTTCCGGCACTTTGTACCAGTCGGCAAAGTCAGACGTGCCGGTGCGGGTCTGGGATTTAATCAGCGACACCACCTGCTGGTAGGCAGGCGTTGTTTTGATTGAAAACAGGGCCAGAAACAGCGCCAGGGCGCTGTAGCCCAAATGATGCGGATGGTTCTTCCGGCGTAAAATCCAGGTCAGACCGCCAAAAATAGCAATCAACCCGACGGCGAGGCCCAGCCCAGGCAGAATGTATTTGCCGACGCCCGCGCCGGTCATGCTGCTGGTGAGCGTATAGAGCACCGCGTCGTTAATGCCTTCGCCGGTAAAATAATTACTGGCCAGCAACGTCACGTTGAGCACGATAAACAGGCCGAGCATCAGCAGGATGATCGACAGCCACCAGATATTTCGACCGGCCTTTACCGCGTACACGGCAATAGCCGCCAAAAACAGCACCAAAGAAAGCAATTCGGACAACGCCAATACCTCAACTCTCGCGCAGCCTGCCGCGATTATTCATGCAGAAAAATAACAGCCGGTAATTTAACCTTACCGTCATATAGCTGCAATTCTCCTGACATTACTTTGCGCACCACCTCGACTTTTCAGAATATCCCACGAACTTTAGGGCTGATGGCCTTTAATAGTTTTCAACGATTACAACCATCGCTACTACAACGAACCGGGGAATTGACCTTTTTAACGCTAAAGTGCTGTAATTTCGCCGCTGTTATAATTTTTTAAAGTGGAATTGTAACGCGCAACACCGGCCACCCCCGCAACGGGTGGCCTTTTTTATGCCCGCAGCAAAGCTGTTAGGAAATACCTCTTGATTCAATAAAGCCTACCCATTAGTGACGCAGCTCAAAATTCGGTACCTTTCTTCCATCGCAAAACGGAGGAAGTTTAGATGTCTTTAATTAATACCAAAATCAAACCATTCAAAAACCAGGCTTTTAAAAACGGCGAATTCGTTGAAGTTACGGAAAAAGATACCGAAGGCCGCTGGAGCGTTTTCTTCTTCTACCCGGCTGACTTTACTTTCGTTTGCCCGACCGAACTGGGCGACGTGGCTGACCATTACGAAGAACTGCAGAAACTGGGCGTAGACGTGTATTCCGTTTCTACCGACACCCATTTCACCCACAAAGCGTGGCACGGCAGCTCTGAAACCATCGCTAAAATCAAATACGCGATGATCGGCGACCCGACTGGCGCGCTGACCCGTAACTTCGAAAACATGCGTGAAGATGAAGGTCTGGCAGACCGCGCTACCTTCGTGGTTGACCCACAGGGCATCATCCAGGCTATCGAAGTGACTGCCGAAGGCATTGGCCGTGACGCGTCTGACCTGCTGCGTAAAGTGAAAGCCGCTCAGTACGTAGCTTCCCACCCAGGCGAAGTTTGCCCGGCTAAATGGAAAGAAGGCGAAGCGACTTTGGCTCCATCTCTGGACCTGGTCGGCAAAATCTAAGTTTTACCCGCGTTACCCTCTTTTATTTTACGGCTGCTACGGCAGCCGTTTTTTCTCGCCACCAGGGAGACTGACCATGCTCGACACAACAATGAAAACCCAGCTCAAAGCCTATCTTGAGAGACTAACGAAACCTGTTGAGTTGATTGCCACGCTGGACGACGGCGCGAAATCATCTGAAGTAAAAGAACTGCTGGCAGACATCGCTGAGTTATCCGACAAAGTTTCTTTCAGCATTAATAACGACCTGCCGGTGCGCAAACCGTCGTTTTTAATCACTAACCCAGGCTCAAGCCAGGGCCCGCGCTTTGCCGGCTCCCCGCTGGGTCACGAATTCACTTCCCTGGTGCTGGCCTTGCTCCAGGTCGGCGGTCACCCGTCCAAAGAATCTCAGGATCTGCTGGCGCAAATCCGTGAGATCGACGGCGACTTCCACTTTGAGACCTATTATTCCCTCTCCTGCCACAACTGCCCGGACGTTGTGCAGGCGCTGAACCTGATGAGCGTGCTGAACCCGCGCATCACCCATACCGCTATCGACGGCGGCGTTTACCAGAATGAAATTCAGGAACGCAACGTGATGGGCGTGCCTGCCGTGTTCCTGAACGGCAAAGAGTTTGGTCAGGGCCGCATGACGCTGGCTGAAATCGTGGGCAAAATTGATACCGGCGCAGAAAAACGCGCGGCAGAAGCGCTCAACCAGCGTGAAGCTTATGACGTGCTGATCGTCGGCAGCGGCCCTGCGGGCGCGGCGGCGGCAGTCTATGCGGCGCGTAAAGGCATCCGTACCGGCCTGATGGGCGAACGCTTCGGCGGCCAGGTGCTGGATACCGTGGATATCGAAAACTACATTTCCGTGCCGAAAACCGAAGGCCAGAAGCTGGCGGGCGCGCTGAAAGCCCACGTGGACGACTATGACGTGGACGTGATCGACACCCAAAGCGCCAGCAAGCTGATCCCGGCGAAAACCGAAGGCGGCCTGCATCAAATTCAAACTGCGTCCGGCGCAACCTTGAAAGCACGCAGCATTATCGTGGCGACCGGCGCGAAATGGCGCAACATGAACGTGCCGGGTGAAGATCAGTACCGCACCAAAGGCGTGACCTATTGCCCGCACTGCGACGGGCCGTTGTTCAAAGGCAAGCGCGTGGCGGTGATCGGCGGCGGGAACTCCGGCGTGGAAGCGGCCATTGACCTGGCGGGCATCGTCGAGCACGTCACCCTGCTGGAATTTGCCCCGGAAATGAAGGCCGACCAGGTTCTGCAGAACAAAGTGCGCAGCCTGAAAAACGTCGACATCGTGCTGAACGCTCAGACGCTGGAAGTAAAAGGCGACGGCAGCAAAGTGACCGGCCTGCAGTATAAAGACCGCGTGACCGAAAGCGTGCATGACGTTGCCCTGGCCGGCATCTTCGTGCAAATCGGCCTGCTGCCGAACACCACCTGGCTGGAAGGCAGCGTGGAACGCAACCGCATGGGTGAAATCATCATCGACGCGAAATGCGAAACCACCGTCAAAGGCGTGTTCGCCGCAGGCGACTGCACCACCGTGCCTTACAAACAGATCATCATCGCCACCGGCGAAGGCGCGAAAGCATCCCTGAGCGCGTTTGATTACCTGATTCGCACTTCAGCCCCTGAATAAAGCACCTGCAATAAGGCCGCGCCACAGCGGCCAGCCATAAAAAAAGCGGCTCATTGAGCCGCTTTTTCACGTTCTGAATCTTACTTACGACGCCAGGTTGTACCACCCGCGCCGTCTTCCAGCACAATGCCCATCTCATTCAGACGGTCACGCGCCTGGTCCGCCAGCGCCCAGTCTTTCGACTGACGAGCATCGTTACGCTGCTTGATCAGCGCTTCGATTTCCGCCACTTCGCCGTCGTCCGCCTGTGCGCCGCCCTGCAGGAACTGCTCCGGATCCTGCTCCAGCAGGCCCAGAATTGCAGAGAGCTTACGCAGCGCCGCCGCCAGTCCGTTTGCTGCCGCAAGATCTTCCGCTTTCAGGCGGTTCACTTCGCGAGCCATATCGAACAGTACGGAGTAAGCTTCCGGGGTGTTGAAGTCGTCGTCCATCGCTTCGCGGAAGCGGGCTTCGAAGGCTTCGCCCCCGGCTGGCGCGACATTGCTGTCGGTGCCGCGCAGCGAGGTGTACAGGCGCTCCAGCGCAGAGCGAGCCTGTTTCAGGTTCTCTTCGCTGTAGTTGAGCTGGCTGCGGTAGTGGCCGGACATCAGGAAGTAACGCACGGTTTCCGCGTCGTAATACTTCAGCACGTCACGCACGGTGAAGAAGTTACCCAGGGATTTGGACATCTTCTCGCGGTCAACCATCACCATCCCGGAGTGCATCCAGGTGTTGACGTACTCACCGTCGTGGGCACAGGTAGACTGCGCGATTTCGTTCTCGTGGTGCGGGAACATCAGATCAGAGCCGCCGCCGTGAATGTCAAAGTGGTTGCCCAGCTCTTTGCAGTTCATGGCGGAACATTCGATATGCCAGCCCGGACGCCCTTCGCCCCACGGAGACGCCCATGCAGGCTCGCCTGGCTTGGACATTTTCCACAGCACGAAGTCCATTGGGTTGCGCTTCACGTCAACCACGTCCACGCGCGCCCCCGCCTGGAGCTGATCCAGATCCTGGCGAGACAGCAGG
Source organism: Cedecea sp. NFIX57 (assembly GCF_900177785.1). Taxonomy (NCBI): domain Bacteria; kingdom Pseudomonadati; phylum Pseudomonadota; class Gammaproteobacteria; order Enterobacterales; family Enterobacteriaceae; genus Cedecea; species Cedecea sp. NFIX57. The sequence goes on from NZ_FXAS01000033.1 coordinate 33,939, forward strand.
CCATAATTCGGGTCGGTCAGCACCGAGAACATCACATCGCCGTTTTCCGCCACATAGGCGTGATCGCGGGCCAGCAGCTGTTCAACAATTTCGATGATTTCCGGAATGTGTTTGGTCGCGCGCGGCTCGCTGTTCGGACGTGAAATGTTCAGCGCGTCGAAATCCTTGTGCATTTCGACGACCATGCGGTCGACCAGCGCTACAAAGTCTTCGCCATTTTCATGGGCGCGCTTAATGATTTTATCGTCGATGTCGGTGATGTTACGCACGTAGTTCAGCTCATAGCCGAGGGAACGCAGGTAGCGCGCCACCACGTCAAACGCAACAAAAGTACGGCCATGGCCGATGTGACAGAGATCGTAAACGGTGATACCACACACGTACATGCCTACCTTTCCGGCATGAATAGGTTTGAATTCCTCTTTTTGGCGAGTCAGTGTATTAAATATTTTTAACATCAGGGGATTCCATGTAAGCGTGTGGAAGAAAACTCCCGGTTATCTTACCCGATTATTTTCCCCGGCGGCAGTCTGCTTTGCATTACTGACTATGATGTAGCGTTATGCTATAACAGCGTGCTGGTACGACGGCACCGTTTGCCGCCGTACTCTCTGACACTCATAGGATGCAAGCATGGTTACTTTTCACACTAATCACGGCGACATCGTCATCAAAACTTTTGATGATAAAGCGCCTGTTACCGTTAAAAACTTCCTGGACTACTGCCGCGAAGGCTTCTACAACAACACCATTTTCCACCGTGTGATCAACGGCTTTATGATCCAGGGCGGCGGTTTTGAACCGGGTATGAAGCAGAAAGCGACCAAAGACACCATTCAGAACGAAGCGAATAACGGCCTGAAAAACACCCGTGGTACGCTGGCAATGGCTCGTACCCAGGCTCCGCACTCTGCTACCGCACAGTTCTTCATCAACGTTGCCGACAACGACTTCCTGAACTTCAGCGGCGAAAGCCTGCAGGGTTGGGGCTACTGCGTGTTCGCAGAAGTGGTCGAAGGGATGGACGTGGTTGAGAAAATCAAAGCCGTTTCCACCGGCCGCAGCGGTATGCACCAGGATGTACCGAAAGAAGACGTTATTATCGAAAGCGTGACCGTCAGCGAATAATGTCAACGCTGTTTATTGCAGATTTACACCTCTGCCCAGAAGAACCGGCGATCACCGCCGGTTTTCTGCGTTTCTTATCCGGTGAAGCCCGCCAGGCGGATGCACTTTACATCCTTGGCGATCTGTTCGAAGCCTGGATTGGCGACGACGCCCCGGAGCCGCTCTACCAGCAAATCGCCGCAGCGATTAAAGCGGTGGTTGATGCCGGTATTCCCTGCTATTTCATTCACGGCAACCGGGACTTTTTACTCGGCAAGCGCTACGCCAAAGCCAGCGGCATGACGCTGCTGCCGGAAGAAAAGCTCCTCGATGTTTATGGCCGCAAAATACTGATCATGCACGGCGACACGCTGTGTACCGACGACGAAGGCTATCAGGCGTTTCGCCGCAAGGTTCATCAGCCGTGGCTGCAGAAGCTCTACCTTGCCTTGCCGCTGTTTATTCGCCAGCGTATCGCCGACCGTATGCGCGCCGACAGCCAGGCGGCGAATAATATGAAGTCGCTGGAGATCATGGATGTGAACCCGCAGGCTGTGGTCGACACTCTCACCCGCCACAATGTTCAATGGCTGATTCATGGGCATACCCATCGTCCGGCGATTCACGAACTTGAGGCTAACGGGCAACCCGCTTTCCGCTGTGTGTTAGGCGCGTGGCATAAAGAAGGGTCGATGATCAAAGTCACGCCGGAAAACGTCGAGCTGATTCATTTTCCTTTCTAAGCTAAAAGCCCGCTTTTTTGCCGATTCGTTAACCACGCAACCGTTTTCCTTGCCGGAAGTTCGTGCTATTCTCTGAGCCCTTCTGATACGGGCGCCCGTCGCCCGATGATGTCTGCACACCCACAGGAGTTTTGAGACGCATGTCTTCTGAGCACACCCCGGCGCGTATCGCCATTGTTATGGGTTCCAAAAGTGACTGGGCCACCATGCAGTTCGCCGCGGAAATCCTTACCGCCCTGAATGTCCCTCACCATGTCGAAGTCGTCTCCGCCCACCGCACGCCGGATAAGCTTTTCAGCTTCGCCGAGCAGGCCGAAGCCAATGGCTACCAGGTGATCATCGCCGGAGCCGGTGGCGCAGCGCACCTGCCGGGTATGCTGGCCGCGAAAACCCTGGTCCCGGTGCTGGGTGTGCCGGTTCAAAGCGCTGCTCTGAGCGGCGTGGACAGCCTTTATTCTATCGTCCAGATGCCGCGTGGCATTCCGGTCGGCACGCTGGCCATCGGTAAAGCCGGAGCCGCCAACGCCGCCCTGCTGGCCGCGCAGATCATGGCCCTGCATGATGCCGACCTGAGCCAGCGCCTGGCGACCTGGCGTCAAACCCAGACCGACGAAGTGCTGGATAATCCGGACCCACGGAGCGAAGCATGAAGCGCGTCTGTGTCTTAGGTAACGGCCAACTGGGGCGCATGCTCCGCCAGGCCGGTGAGCCGCTGGGCATCGCCGTTTACCCTGTCGGGCTGGACGCCGAGCCTGAAGCCGTACCGTTCGCCCAGAGCGTGATCACCGCCGAGATTGAGCGCTGGCCGGAAACCGCCCTGACCCGTGAACTGGCGCGCCATAACGCCTTCGTTAACCGCGATATCTTCCCGATCATCGCCGACCGCCTGACGCAAAAGCAGCTGTTCGATAAGCTCGGCCTGGCCACCGCGCCGTGGCAGTTGCTTTCCGGCAGCCATGAATGGCAGGACGTGTTCAGCCAGTTGGGCTCTCTGGCTATCGTGAAGCGTCGCGTGGGCGGCTATGATGGCCGCGGCCAGTGGCGCTTACGTGCCGATGAAACCGACCAGCTGCCGGAAGAGTGCTACGGCGAATGCATCGTCGAGCAGGGCATTAACTTCTCCGGCGAAGTTTCTCTGGTAGGCGCGCGCGGCCACGACGGCAGCACGGTGTTCTACCCGCTGACCCACAACCTGCATCAGGATGGTATTCTGCGCACCAGCGTTGCCTTCCCGCAGGCTAACGCCGAACAGCAGCGCCAGGCCGAAACCATGCTCACCGCCATCATGCACGAGCTGGGCTACATCGGCGTGATGGCGATGGAGTGCTTCGTCACGCCAGCCGGCCTGCTGATCAACGAGCTGGCCCCGCGCGTGCACAACAGCGGACACTGGACGCAAAACGGCGCCTCCATCAGCCAGTTCGAGCTGCACCTGCGGGCCATCGTAGATTTGCCGCTGCCGCAGCCTGTCGTTAATGCGCCGTCGGTGATGGTGAACCTGATCGGCACCGACCTGAACTATGCCTGGCTGAAGCTGCCGCTGGTGCACCTGCACTGGTACGACAAAGAAGTTCGTCCGGGCCGTAAAGTCGGGCACCTCAACCTGAACGACAGCGACACCGGCCGCCTGAGCGCCTCGCTGGAAGCCCTGGTTCCGCTGCTCCCGGCCGAATACGCCAGCGGCATTGCCTGGGCGCAGAGCAAACTGGTGAAGTAAAACCGCACCTCGTCTGGCCCTCTGTTTAGCTTTAGAGGGTCAGACCATTTTCCCCCTTCCCCTTTTCTTTGCCCGACCAGAAGCGCACAATCCCCCCGTTTCGCCGCTTCAGACTAAGGTTATGCCATGGAAAAACGCCCCAACACGCAGGACTACGACCGCCTGCTGCTCAACGACATTCCGCTGATTGACGTTCGCGCCCCGGTAGAGTTCGCTCAGGGTTCAATGCCCGCCGCCCATAACTTACCGCTGATGCTGGACGACGAACGCGCGCAGGTCGGGACGTGCTATAAGCAGCAGGGCCAGCAGGCCGCCGTCGAACTGGGGCACCGGCTGGTCAGCGGCGAGCGAAAAGCCAGCCGAATCGAACGCTGGCTGGAGAGCTGCCGCCAGCAGCCCGAGGGCTATTTATGCTGCGCCAGAGGTGGGATGCGCAGCCACATCGTGCAGCAGTGGCTACGGGAAAACGGCCTCGAGTACCCGCTGGTCACCGGCGGCTACAAAGCCCTGCGCCAGCATGCCATGCAGGTAATCGAAACCCGTTCTCAGTGGCCGATGGTTATCGTCAGCGGCAACACCGGCTGTGGCAAAACCATTCTGATCCGTTCGCTGCCGACGGGCGTTGACCTTGAAGGCCTGGCGCACCATCGCGGCTCATCGTTTGGCCGCACAATTGTCGCCCAACCTTCTCAGGCCAGCTTCGAAAATAACCTCGCCGTCACTCTGCTCAAAATCAGCCCGACCGAGCCAAAAACGCTGATTGTAGAGGATGAAGGCCGGATGATTGGCTCCCGCCATATCCCCGAAGCCTTCAGGGAACAGATGCTGCGCTCGCCGATTGTGGCCATCGACGATCCGTTCGAGCTGCGGCTGGAGCGCCTCAAAAACGAATACTTCCGCCAGATGAGCGAGGCGTTTTTATCCGTCAGCGAGGAAGAAACCGCGTGGCGTGATTACGCCGAATACCTGCACCACGGTCTGTTTGCCATCCGCCGCCGCCTGGGCATGGAACGCTTCCAGCAGTTCACCGCCAGGCTGGACGAGGCCTTGTTAACCCAGCGGAAAACCGGCTCCTGCGAAGGCCATCTGGCCTGGCTGTCGCCGCTGCTGAAAGAGTATTACGACCCGATGTATCGCTATCAGCTCAGCCAGAAGGCCGACCAGATCGTCTTCCGGGGGGATTACCAGCAGGTCGAAGCCTGGCTGCGCAACGTTAACGATTAACCGATTTTTCCCCGGCGGCGAGCGTCAGCCCTAGTCCGGTCACCGCCAGCCCGACCAGCGGAATGCCTACTGCCCACGGCAACGTAAACGCCAGCGCGAACAATGCCGTGCCGGTGGCAGGCCCCACCGAGCCCTGCAGATCGCTCACCACCGAAAGTGCCGCCATGTAGGTCGCGCGCAGCCTCGCCGGGGCTAATTTGTTCACCGCCGTCGGGATCAGCGGGCCGGTCATCATCTGGGACAGCGAATAGAGGCAGACTGCCATCACCAGCGTGACGACGTGTGGATGTGCCAATAGCAAAACAAAGGCAGTAATCAGCGCCACACCTGCGCTGAGCGTGATGAACAACGCAGAGCGGCGGGCAAACAGCTTCGTTAAGGCTAACTGGCCGACCGTATTAATCCCTGCGCCGAATGCGAACAGATAACCAATGCTGGCGGCGCTCATTCCCATCTGATTGCTGGCATACAGCGGCATAACGGCCTCCACCCAGCTCCCGGCCACGCCCAGCAGCAACACCCAAATCAGCAGCCCGGCCAGACGACGGTCCCGAAACGCGGGCAGCAGCGCGCTGAATCCCTCTTCATCGTCGGCCTCATCATCCATTCCGGCAACCAACGGACGCGTTTCCGCCAGAGAGAACGCCAGCATCAGGCCGCCGGCCACCATTACCGAACCTCCGGCCAGGAAAACATAGCCCAGCCCCTCTTGCACCAGCACCGCGCCCAGCAGCGGCCCGGCAATAGCACCCGCGCCGGAACACACACGCATGATGCTGAACTGGCGGCGATGCTCCGAGGCTGGCGTGGCGTCCGCCACAATGGTGTAAATGGTCGGGTGTAGCACCGACTCAAACAGGCCAATAACGATCAGCACGGCGGCTGCGGCAAAGACGCCGTGGGCAAAGAACAGCGCAATAAAGCCCGCCCCAACCCCGGTCGCCGAAATAATCAAAACGGGCCTTCTACCCACGCGGTCGGCAATGCCGCCGATAAATGGCGCAGCCAGCAGCTCGCCCCCGGCATAGCAGCCGAACAGCAGGCCAATAAACTCCACCGGGATAGCCGCAGACTGCTGCGCCCACAGCGGGAAAAACGGCACAATGGCGCCGTCGACCAGGCCGACAATGAAATAGAGGATAAAGCCCAGAACGTGGGGCTTGCGGTACGAAACAAGGGGGGATTCGAATAGTGCCATGATATTACCCAAGTACAATTACCCCGAATGCCGGGGAGAATATGTACGTTGGATAACGTTAACGTTTACGACTTGCGAGAAGCTGCAGCGATACTAGCCAATCGCCGGGAAAAGGGCAACTGTGAGATTTGGTGGCTGGTGGGGGATTGCGGTAGTTTTTTTGTCTGTTTAGTGCAAGGAGCGGACGTGCCTACCGTGCTCACGGCGTCATATTTCATATGGTCTTGCAATACCTCACGACCTGCTGTCCGTTTATTCACAGAGATCGCTGCCAACAATGTCTTGTCCTAAATAGCTGTTCCGAATAATAGATCACTTTGAGGGAACTCAGCCCGGATTGTGCGATCTGATCAATCGCCAAACATCACAAATCACCAACCGGACTGAGC
>NZ_FXAS01000018.1:0-112438 GCF_900177785.1 Cedecea sp. NFIX57
CGGAGTGGCCTTCCAATAAAGTGGCTGAACTTCTGCCCTGGAACGTAGAACTCACCGACAAATAACTGTCAATACGGCGCTCACTTAGCGCTTACGTTTATCATGGCGATATAAAGAGAACGAATATCCTGTTCGACATCGTCAATCGCCTGTTTAATCTGATCGATTTTGGTCTTCCCGTCTGACGTCTGATGGAATTCTGTTGAGTAGTGAAAAATCCAGACTTCTGGAACTTATGGCAAACTGGCCAGTAACCAACTAGAGGGGTTGTTACATCCACATCCTACAATCAAGAGTATTCACAAAAATATAAAGCTGGCAGACTGCCAGCCTCATTGCTCTCTGATCACGGTAGCCGATGGCTCGTCCTGCTTTGCCACAGCCCCACCACTGCATCTCCCACTGCGCCACTTTGCGAAATACCCCATCATCTTCTCGTAGTATTCCTTTTCGTCAGGTATTGAGAAATGACTGAAAATTCATTGGAATATCTAAATTTCTCATATCCGTCAGTGCCATTTGCTGTAACGTGACACACGAATATGTTCACATGAGGTAAATGATGTAACAGGGTTGATGTGGATTGTCCTGAATATGATTAGTTACTTCAGAAGATAATTATTTGATGCATACCGTCCATTATGGATACTCAATGTTTCAGGGTAACGTACCAATATTTATGCATACACCGGAGGCCACGAGGAAAGTAGCCGCCTCATATTCAATACGAACATCAAAATCAATGTCTTATTGGCAATATAATAAATCACAACCAAAACATATGGAGAAATATATCATGGCAATTCCAATTTATCTATGGTTAAAAGATGACAGTGGTAGAGATATCAAAGGTTCTGTTGAAGTAAATGACCGCGAAGGTAGCATCGAAGTATCTGAGATATTACACAAACTTTACATCCCGACAGACAATAACACAGGCAAGCTGACTGGAACCAGAACTCACACACCTTTAATTTTCACTAAGGAAATAGACTCTTCCAGCCCATATTTTTATAAAGCGGTTACCATAGGCCAGACGTTGAAATCTGCAGAATTCAAGTGGTATAAAATAAATGATGCCGGTCAGGAGACTGAATACTTCAATACAAAGCTTGAGAACGTAAAGGTCGTTCAGGTAACACCGATGATGCATGACATCAAGGATACATCCAAACAGAAGCATAATCATCTCGAACAGATTGAGTTGCGTTATGAAAAAATCACCTGGAACTATAAAGACGGCAATATCTCCCACTCAGATTCATGGCGCGAGCGAAGCATTGCGTAATCGCCGTATGTATTAGAAATTTTTAATTGATTATTATTTACCAGAATATTCATACTGTGAAAGGAGATGATATGGGCGGATGTGTAAGTAAGCAGTCAAACAGCACCGCTTTTGATTCGCTTGGCGAAGGACAAAAAGCACTGTTAACAAAAATGGCGTTTTCTAATGCGCTGGATAAATACTACCGTGGTGATGCCAGAGTGCGTGGGATAAAATCAAGGCTTGGGCACATCACCTCAGAAATAATAGAGAGTGCAGAACCCGGTGAAGCTGAGAAGAAATTCTATCAGTTTTACAACAACATGCTTAACCGGATGAAATCCGGAGAATCTATTATGGCTATTGAGCAACTGATCAATGATTATACAGTCTAATTACCTGATTCCCGATGAGTCCCCCGCCGAATAGCTAAACGGGCCTTTAGCGACAGATAAAGCACTGCACGATTATATCGCCGGTGCTTTCTTTTTTCGGCAGAATGAATGCTGAATCGAAATACCACCAAATTCCTCAACGATATTCACCATTGCTTTTCTCAAAAGGTAGTGCCAGTGGCGTGAGCCACTTGTACAGATTTTGAGTGGTGTGCGGCTGGTGTATAGCCCGGCTCATCCACGGCATGCGTATTTTCATGAATAGAGATCGCCCAATAACATCCATCGAGATCGGGTAATAACATTTGAGCAGATCGCTGAATAACATTCATGGAGATCACTTTTGACTCATTTTGTTATTCGGTGATCTCCATCAATGTTACTGGAGCTTCACAGGTGTGTTGATCTGTATCTTTTGCCAATCTGGTGAAGGATACCTATGCCGACAGTTCCAATCTCTATGAGAAAACTCAAGGAAATACTTAGACTTAAATATGGCTCAGGACTCAGCCATCGTCAGATTGGCCGGAGTCTGGCGATCTCACCTTCTGTTGTATCCCGCTATGCCAATCGGGCTGCTCAGCTTGGTATAAAGCAGTGGCCATTGCCTGCGGAATGGGATGATGCGGCACTAAAGCATGCGTTCCTTCAAACGCAGGTGAAGATGAAGAAACACTCCCTGCCAGACTGGGCTACGGTACACAAAGAGCTGCGTAATAAATGCGTGACGCTTCAACTGCTCTGGGAAGAGTACGGAGAGCGCAATCCTGGCGGTTCTTACAGTTATAACCATTACTGCCGGATGTATCGCGAATGGCTGAAAACCACCTCGCCATCGATGCGTCAGGTCCATAAAGCCGGTGAAAAACTCTTCGTTGATTACTGTGGACCAACCGTCGACATTACCAACCCCGATACAGGAGAAATAAGAACCGCGCAGATCATCGTGGCTGTTCTCGGGGCGTCAAGTTACACATGGGCAGAAGCCACCTGGTCCCAGCAGCTTGAAGACTGGGTGATGAGCCATGCTCGTTGCTTCCAGTGGCTTGGCGGTGTTCCCGAACTTGTTGTTCCGGACAACCTGAAAAGCGCTACGTCACGGGCATGCAAGTATGATCCTGACGTTAATCCAACCTATCAGCAGATGCTTGAACACTACAATGTTGCCGTCATACCAGCACGTCCGCGTAAACCGAAAGATAAAGCCAAAGCCGAAGTGGGTGTCCAGGTTGTTGAACGATGGATCATGGCCCGTATCAGGCATGAAACCTTCTACAGCCTGGCATCACTTAACCAGCGTATCCGGGAGTTACTGGAAAGGCTGAATAACAAGGTAATGCAGAAACTGGGGGGCTCGCGAGCCGATCTCTTCACTCAGCTCGATAAACCTGAGCTGAAACCACTCCCTGAGGCCAGTTACAGCTATACCCTGGTGAAAAAAGTCAGGATCCATGCTGATTACCATGTGGAGATCGACAAACATTACTACTCGGTACCCTGTTCGCTACTGGGCTTACAGCTGGAAGCATGGATCTCGGGTGAGCTGGTCAGACTGTTCAATCAGGGGCAGGAAGTGGCGACACATCCCCGCAACCGTAACTATGGCTACAGCACCCGTGAAGAGCATATGCCGGAGGCTCATCGCCAGCATGCCACCTGGACACCGGAACGGCTTCTGGAGTAGGCCGGACGCGTTGGCAGTGAAACCCATGACTACGTCCTGCACATCCTGAACTCACGCCCCCACCCGGAACAAAGCTACCGATTCTGCCTGGGACTTCTGAACCTTCACAAAAAATACAGCAAAGCGAGACTGAACGCAGCATGTGCCCGGGCGCTGAAGACTCAGGTATGGCGGCTTGCGGGAATAAAATCGATCCTGGAAAAAGGTCTGGATAAACAGCCTGTTCCTGAAAACAAACCTGACCTGTTATCAATGCTGGAACATGAAAACGTTCGCGGCAGCAAATACTACCACTGATACGGAAGCCAATAATGAACCATCTTTACGAACAACTGACGGAACTGAAACTCACCGGCTTCCGTGATGCGCTAAAAAACCAGATCGCGCAACCTGGAGCATACCAGGAGCTGGGGTTCGAGGAACGCCTGTCGTTACTGGCTTCAGAAGAACTCACCTGCCGCGAAAACCGAAAAGCAGAGCGCCTGGTGAAACAGGCGCGGTTCAGACTCAGCGCCGAGTTATCAAAACTGGATTACCGGAGCAGCAGGGGCCTGGATAAGGCCCTGATCCGTTCACTCGGGCAGGGAAACTGGCTGAACCTTAAACAAAACCTGTTACTGACCGGCGCGACAGGCAGCGGTAAAACGTACCTGGCGTGTGCGCTCGGGCATAATGCTTGTCGGCAGGGATACAAGGTCTACTACTACCGGCTGAAAGCGTTGATGGACCTGTGCTATCAGGGGCATGCCGACGGAAGATACAGCAAACTGCTGACGAAACTGAATCACAGCGATCTGCTGCTTCTGGATGACTGGGGGCTGGAGCCTCTGTCGTCAGAACAACGCAGCGACCTACTGGAAATAGTGGATCTGATGTACCAGCGAGGCTCAATCATCGTCGTGAGCCAGTTGCCGGTGGAAAGCTGGTACAAGATGATCGGGGACTCAACGCATGCTGATGCCATCCTGGATCGCCTGGTTCATGGGAGTATCAAGATAGAACTTAAAGGAGAATCAATGCGAAAAATGCAAACCACGTTGACCGAAGGAGATCAGTGAAGTTAATGTAAAAATGGTTCTGTGAAAGTGACACGAACCGATCTCCATCAATGTTACTCACCGATCTCCTTCATGGTAATACGCACGGCATACTGTCGCCGATATTGCCGCCGGGCTGCACAGGGTCTACGTGACAGCCCCGGCACCATCGCTGATATTTTGTTCAGCATCGCCGAATCGCATCCGCACAGCCACTCAGCAGCGGGAGCAGGCACACTATCCGGGAAGATATTTTCATTTCTTTGCTCCTGCTCATGCTCCTGTTGATATTATCAATCCGATAATGATCATGGTTAGTTTGGGTCAACGTTATTATCCCGATCGGCCAGGTTATTCAGATAAAGGACCAGGTAGACCAGGTCTGTGGCGTCCGGGACAGTGAGATACCAGCGGGGTCGGGCGTACTCGCCCTCCTCGGGAAACCGTGTCTGCCCGCTGACCGTCACCAGCAGGTCGATGCTCCCGCCGCCCTGCCCCTCCGCATGCAGGGCCACGCTGCAGCGCTGCGCCACCCGATGCGGATGACAGGTGAAGCAGACCGGGGGCGTGAGGCGGGTGAGGATAGCGGCGCGCAGCGCGTGCAGGGCCTGCGCATCCTGGGGGCTCAGGGTCGGGCCCCCCTGGGGGAGCAGCCCGAACAGCACCTGCTCACCGTCTTTGGCCTGGGAAGCCATGGTCGGGGTTGGCCACGTCAGGGTCAGCATGGGGTGTCCTCCGTCCCGGAGGTGGACAGGCCGCGCTGCCGGTCAAAGGCCGCGGCCACCCGGATGGCCGCATCCAGCTCACTGCAGCCATATTCGTCCATTATCTGGCGTCTCTCCGCCTTCTCCTCCTTCTCGGTCATCCCCAGTGCCAGGTACAGGCTCGGGGGCACGGCCCGGAACAGCGCCTCGATATTCTTCGCCAGCACCACGCCCTCGGTGTAGCACCCGGACAACTTGCGGGCAGAGAGCAGCACTGCCTCCTGCTCAGGCGTCAGCGCCTTAAAGCGGCTAATCTCCTTCACCTCCTCCGGCGGCATGGTCAGGCACACCCACCACTCCGCCATGTTCAGCATCTTCCCGGCAATGTCCGGGTAATCTTTGAGGTTCTGGGTCGCCAGCCACAGCCAGGCCCCGAGTTTGCGCCACATCTTCACAATCTTGGTCATGTAGGGGGCAAGCAGTGGATTGACGGTCATGATGTGGGCCTCGTCCACCGTGAACACGATATCCCGTCCGGAATACTGGTCCCGTTCGGCGATGTTGTTGATGGTATTGGTCAGGCTCACCATGGTGAGTGCCATCTGCGCCTCGTAGCCCTCACGGGCCAGGTGTCCGAGGTCAATCAGGGTGACGTCGGCCTCCGGCCACAGGCTGCCCTCGCGGTTAAAGAGCTCCGCCTCAAAACTCCCGGCCTGGGTGAACATCCCGAGCGACTCCGCCATCTCGGCCGCCCGGGCCCGGCGCTGGCTGTTCCGGCGGTCGCTCTCATCGGTGGAGATAGCGTACAGCGCCTTTTGCAGGTCAGAGGGCAGCATTTGCCGGCCCTCCTCGTACGTCCGGCGGGCGGCCATCATCAGCGCCTCGCGTATCATCGCCCGGTCGGCGCGTTTGAGCTCCGCCTCTTCCTTCGCGTCCCCGCCGGTTATCATCATCCTGGCCGAGATTTCCATTTCGCCCAGGATATCGCGTTTGTCTTCCTCGCCATTGTCCTCGGTGATATCCGGCAGGTCGTTTTCATCCACCTCCGCGGGGAGGGCGCTCAGCGCCTCTTCCACCAGGCGGTGTGCGTACGAGAACGGCGGGAGGGTCACGCCGCTGCCGGGTTTGATGCTGACCACGTGTACGGTCAGGCCGAGGCGTTTAAAGTACTGCGCCAGCAGCCCGAAGCTGTTGCCGGCTTCGGCGATAAAGAGCCGGGGCCGGTGCACCGCCATCAGCTGTGACAGCAGGGCGCAGAGGGTCGCGGACTTGCCCGCCCCGGTCGGGCCGAACAGCAGGAGGTGGGCATTCTGGCTGCGGTCGAGCTTATTGAGCGGGTCGAACGTCAGGGTATCGCCCCCCCGGTTGAAGAAGCTCATCCCGGGATGCCCGGTGCCGGTCTCGCGCCCCGTCACCGGCAGGAGGCCCGCCAGGTGCTGCACCCAGGTGAGGCGGGTGTACCAGTGCTTTTTGTCAGTCTGCGGGTTAAAGCACATCGGCAGCGCCCGCAGCCAGGTGTTAAGGGGGGCCACATCGAACTCCGGCCGGACCGGCTGCAGCCCGGCCCCCAGCAGCACGGTGCTGAGCGCCACGCGCTTGTGGTTCAGCGCCTCCACGTTGTCGGCCCGCAGCAGGAAAGTGAGGCCGGCGCGGTAGAGCTTGTGGCGGTTGCCCAGGTACTCCTTTACCGTTTTCACATCCTGGCGCACGCGCCCGGAATCGGTGTTCTCCCCGACGGCGTTTTTCGCAAGCTTAGTGAAATCAGCCTCGAGCGTGTCCTGAGGCTGCACCACGATGGTCATGCAGACCATCGTCCCTGCCGGGAAGGTGTCCATCAGGGCGTTGATTTTCTTCTCCCCCCGCGCCTGCTCCCCGGTGAGCTGTCCCGGCTCCGGGGGCCGCCGGAGCTTTTCCACCGGTACGGCGCAGTGGGCCTTATCGTCCAGCCACCACACCCCGTGCTCCACGTCCGAGCGCGGCGGGGTAAACCACAGGGTCTCGGCAAAGTCGTTCCTCACCGGCATTGCCCCTTCCGGGGCCTCCCGGCGGTCAAAGTAGCGCGCCTCCCGGTACAGGGTGGCTTTATCCACCCACTGCGGGGACGGATTGAACAGACGCAGCAGCCAGTCGTGGACCTGCGCTCCGCTCTGGCGCACGCTGAGAATGCCGGCCCCGCCAAGGGCGCTGGTCACCCGCTCGCCCACCAGGTTGAGCATGGCCACCGGCGGCATCGGGTCGCGATGATTATTCCCCACATAACGGTAAATCACCATCCGCGTGCGGCGCTGCTGGCCCCGCCAGGGCTGGCCGGTAATCAGCGTATCGGTAAACAGCCCTTCCGGGCGGGCAATGCCGCGCAGATGGCGCCCGGTGACCGCCAGCCAGTCCCGGGTGAACGCCGTATCACGCGCATGAGGCTTCACATACACTTTCAGGCCATCCAGGTACGCGTCCACGTTGTCCTCGTCCTGACAGAAGAACTGCACCACCCAGGGGTTGTCGTCGTGCTCGTCGAAGCTGTCCTGCAGCGCATCCTCCACCGTGTCGCGGATTTGCATCAGACGGTCGAGGGTTCTGCCCTCCGTGGCCACCGGGGAAACAGCGTACACTGCCCCGACCGACACCCCGTCGTCAAGCAGCAGGCACTGCTCATGGTCGAGAAACTCCGCCCAGGGCAGGTAGTCCAGCAGGGAAGGTCCGGTCTGGTACACTTTCTGTTCAGCAGTCGCGTCAAGCTTACCCGGACGCCGGAGGGCCTCACGCCCGGCGATCACCAGGGGCTCGCCTTCTCCGGCGGGCACGGTAACGGCCTCATCATGTGGGGTAACCGTTTCAGCTGACGGGTCAGTTCGACGTGTGGCGGGCATAGCCTCCGGTGGTGGGAATAGCGGGCGTGTGCGCCTGAGACGTTTTTTATCAAACAGCGGAAACAAAGTGCGCAGCATCACAGCGCCCCCGTGCGTTCACCGGGCATGGCGTACTGCGTCTGCCCGTAGAAGGAGAACACCGTGCTGTAGCCCGGTACCGGCGAGTTACCGTCCGCCAGGTGAGGGAAGATATACATCACCATGTCGGGGTTCGGCAGACGCGGGAACTGCTGGCTGATTTCACTCGCCGCCGTACGCGCATAGCTGTCGTCCGTTTCCGGGGTGGTCTGTTGTTCAGCGCTGTTAAGGGGGCGTCGCAGCGCCTGCCGGGCCACCGCCGTCGCACGGGAGGCACTCCCGCTGCCGTCCTCCCCGTTCCACAGCGCCAGCATGGTATGGTCGCCAGCGGGCAGCATCTCCTCTTTGGAAGTGGCGCACCCGCTCATCAGGCAACCGGCCAGCACCAGGCAGGCCAGCCTGCAGCCTCTGTCACTCAGGCTGGCCAGACGAGGTGTGTGATAGCTAATCGTCATATTCATAGTAAGATCCTCAATCCAGTCCGCCATCTGCACCCTTCTCACCCGGGAGGGTGAAGTCGTAGCGCACCCGGCGGCCGGGGTCTTCATAATCGATATTGAGCTGGCGGGTGATGTGCACCGCCAGATGGGCCCCCGGCGGGACGTAGATGGCGTCGAACATCTGCCCGTAACGCTGCTTCACCCACTCTCCGGTCTCGCTCATGCCCCCGGCGATCGCTTTCCCGAGCGCCGCCTTGCCCGCATCCCCGGTCAGGGTGGAAGTCACCCCGCCGTAGCCGTTGGTCTGCGTGGTTTGCTGGCTCTGGCTCATCGCCTCCCCGGCGGCCCCCGCCGCCGACAGGCCAAACAGGGTCGGCAGGTAGGTTGAGGCGTTGGATTTGCGGGTCCCGCTGATGCAGGGGATGCCGTCGTCATCGGATATCCAGCCAATCCCACCGCTGGTGCCTGTGTCGGTTTTGCTGCTGGCGCTGCCCGTGCCGCTCGCCAGCTCCACCGGGTGCGGCAGGGTGCGTACCGTCCCGTCTGCGAACACAAAGGTAATGGAGGTCACCTGGCCGCGGACACACGACAGCGTCCAGTCCCCGCTGGCCGAGCCGGAGACCACCGCCCCCTCCACGTCCGGCAGCTCGATGCCGTTGGCCGTCAGGTTGTCCTTGCCTATCAGGATTTTGAACGGATACGGATCGGTGACCGTCCCGTTGATGGGCACCCGCCCAAGCAGGGCGGTCATCGCCCGGCTGCCCACGAGGGTGGAATTCTCCGGCAGGGTGAAGACCGGATGTTCAATGGGTTTTGCCGGGGTGCCGTTTTCGGTAGTGTGGCCCTTGACCTGCATCTCGTACGCCGCCTTCTGGCGGGTAAGCGGGTTATCGTCCAGGAACGAGCTCGGGAACTGCGGCCCGGTTTTGCCGTCCGCCTGCCCGGGAAGGGCGGGCTGCTGGTCTGTGGGGGTGACCCACATCAGGCCGTCGGCCCCGGCGGTCGCCGGGCTGGCCTGCGTATGACCCAGACCATCCAGCCCCAGCCCGGTCGGAATATCGCTGTCGCCGGAGGCCCCCTGGCCAGTGGCCGTTGACGTGGCTCCGGCATTCGCCAGCCGGTCGGCCATCGACTGCAGCTGGCTTTTGAGCGTCTGCTGCTCATCCTGCAACTGGCGGGTCCGGGCGTCGTACTGCTTTTGCAGGGTGCCCACCGCGTCACTCACCTGACCCGTCACGTCCTGCCCGCGGTGGCTCAGCTGTTCATTCTGCTTGCGTAGCGCCTCATTTTCCTGGCTCAGCTGCTTCTGCTCCGCCCGCACGGTATTGAGGGAGCCAATCAGGGTGTGCAGGGTATCCTCCGGCGTGTCACCCTCGACACCCAGGGATTTGAGTTCATCCGGCGACAGGTCGGCCAGGGTGTGGGTGAGCGCCGCCCGCTGCGCGTCTGCCGGGGAGGCACGGTGCGCGCCGCAACTCCGCAGCCCCACCACCACCCCACCGGCAAGCATGGCCGGGACGATGACCTTCACCAGGAGACTGGATTTCACCTTCATGGTTTTGCCCCCTTTTTCACGCGCAGATGTGCGGCAACCGGTTCAGCGATAAAGGCCATCTCTGGCCGCCCGGCGGTGACCAGGTACAGCACGGTGGTGTCTTCCGGCGTGCCCGCCGGGCCCAGCCAGCGGTGCTGGAAGGTGGCGGCCACGAATTCGCCCTGCAGCCTGCGAGGATCGAGGACCAGCCTGCGGGCCTGCGTGTTACGCACCTGCAGCGCCACCACGGCGCGCGGCCCGACGCCCCAGGCGGCCAGCGGCGTCACCGCCACGGGCTCAGCCGGATACAGGGTGGTGATGTGCCCCGGCAGATGCGGGTTCAGGGGGTGGATACCCGGCACAGCCTCCACGGTACGCTGCGGGGCATACAGGCTCTGGGCCGCATAGCGGGTCAGCACCACCGGTAGCGGCGCATTGAAGTGAGGCTTTTTCGGCGGAGCAGCAGTATCTGCAGCATCCGGGGAACCTGTACCCCCGGAAGGCGCATTCTCTGAACCCGTCTTCACCCCGGTCTCACGTAAATCACGCTGACTGTTAAGCCGGGTGACATCCCCGCTGTAGACCAGACGCACCGGCTCCTCAGGGCCGGTTTCCGCAGCCGTGACGTCGAGCAGAATGACCTCCCCGGTCTCCACGTCCTGCAGCTGCAGCCGGGTGGTCGGGAATGTCGTTTCTGCCTTCAGGTACACCGCCCCGCCGGTGCTCTGCACCCGCAGCTTACCGTTGAGCGCAGGGGGAAAGCCCACCCGTACGTTTTTATCCACAAACACCACCCGCTCATGCGCCGTGCTGAGCGGGATCTGCAGCGGGATACGCTCCCACTTCATCAGCTCGTCGGCCTGCGTGGCAGAGGAAAACATGCCGCTGACCACACAGACCAGACTGAACGCCAGCTGCCCCGGGCAGGCAGACCACCGGAGAAATTTTTGTGGGTCCGGTTTCGGTTTCATCTTCACTGGAATACCCCCTGTTGCGCCGGTTTCGTCGCCACCGGGGCGGCCTCCAGCCGCTGCGGCACGCCGTCATAGCAGTCCAGCGCCAGACCAAACGGATTACGCTCAGCATCCCCGCTCCAGCGCACCACCTTCAACGGGAAGCGCACCAGGGCGCGCTTCACCGGCTCGGCCTGAAAGTACTCATCCGCCACCACGTCCAGCCGCACGCCCCAGTTGTCACGGTCGTAGACCGTCACGCTGCTGCCGGTGTAGCCCCGGCCGGGTATCTCGTAGACCACGCGCACGCGACCGGCCAGTTCCCCACTGTCGGTCCGTGTCTTCGCATCCGCCTCGAGAAAACTTTTGCAGGCCGGGGTCAGGTACGGCGAAAGGGCAGCGATTTTCGCCGGGTAGTCCTCCGCGCCGCTCTTCGGCCAGGCGTTCAGCTGCTGGAAGATATAGAAGGCGAAGCTGTAAACCGTCGGCGCGGGCACCTCCCACCACGGGCGGGTGCTGCCGGTGCGCAGGTCAGGCGGGATGTGCAGGGTCAGCCGGTCGGGGGCGGTCATCCAGCCGCCGAGGGTGACCAGCAGCAGGAGCAGTAACACCCCGCAGGTCACCCTGAGCGTGCGGATATGCTGGTCCCGGTTCTGCAGGGCATGGCGGAATCGGCTCATGACAGCCTCCCGGCCACAGCCCGGCTGCGGCGCAGGGCCCAGCCCTGCGAGATGATAATCAGCGACGTATCCCCGATACCCAGCTGGCGTTTTTTCATCGCCAGCTGCTGCCAGATAAAGTTCTCCGGCTTGCCGCGCTTGAGGCGCATCAGCCACTTCCCGCCGAAGCCGATAACCAGCAGCGGTGTCACCAGCATGCCCGTCGGGATAATCACCCAGCCGGCCAGAGGCAGCAGGGGCAGCGACCACACCAGGCCGAGCCCCAACCCGGCCAGCGCCGCCAGCCCCATCTCCGGGGTGGTGAAGCCCCGGAACACCACCGGTTCGGCGTTCAGCCGGTCAGGTAAAAAACGAATCGTCTGCATCGTTAACCGCGCTCCTGCGTCAGAGGATGATGGTGGCCGATTTGCCGAGCAGCCAGATAACCGCGACCAGCAGTACCACGCCGACCACCACAATGGCCCCGAACTTGGTCCAGGAGGCCTTCTCATTGCGCACTTCGGTGAAGGTGTGGATGGCGGCCACGGCCACGTTGATAAAGGCGATGGCGGCAATCACCAGCCCGCCGAGCACGATACCGTCCTGGACATAGCCTTTAATCTGCCCCATCAGCCCGGCTCCCCCGCCGCTCACCGGCGGGTCCACCTTCGGCAGGTCGGCCAGGGCCGGCTCACAGGCAAGCCAGACCCACAGGGCCAGGAGACCGGCCCGCCAGGCCAGCCGGTGGAAAAACGTGGTAATACGGGGACGCAGTCCGTCCTGCTGAGTCATAAGTTGCTCCGTCAGATAAGTCATCGATAAAAAGAGAGAGGGGTTCAGCTGGCGAA
Organism: Cedecea sp. NFIX57; assembly: GCF_900177785.1. NCBI lineage: Bacteria > Pseudomonadati > Pseudomonadota > Gammaproteobacteria > Enterobacterales > Enterobacteriaceae > Cedecea > Cedecea sp. NFIX57. The sequence continues at coordinate 12,467 of NZ_FXAS01000018.1, forward strand.
CATCCAGATGCTCACCACGATGAGCACCACAGCCCGGATAGCGAACCGCACCAGGGCCGCGTGACGCACTTTTTCATTCGCCCAGCCGCCCCAGACGTCCGCCAGGGCCCAGGCGGCCCACAGAAACAGGACCGCCACCAGAAAGCCCACGCAGACAAGGTGCATGAGGGGAATATCAAGGTGACCCGATGCCGCGGTGAAGGCCGCCGTCTGCCCCGCCGTCATGGCCATCAGGGACGTTCCCGGCGGTACTGTCCGGTGACGGTCCCACTGTAGCGCGGCTGCGCCCGGGACGGCGTGAGGTAGTGGTCTATCCCGGCCCGCACGGTGTTCAGGTCGGTGGTCGCCCGCCGATAGTCGAAGTAAAAGCGCCCGCGCTCCGCCGGGTCAGCCTGCGCAGCGGCCACCCGGGCGCGCTCAAGCGAGGCCTGGGCCTGGTCGAGCAGGCGCTGAGTACTGGCGAGCTCGTCCTTCTCGGACGCCTGTGCAGGCAGCGCCGTCAACAGCGACAGGCCCAACAGGCCGCCACAGATGACGCGGGAAAAAAGTTTAGGTGGAAGATATGGCATAGAGACGCACCTCTGCATGAAATAAGTGCGTTCAGGGTGGAAGATTTGAGGAGCCGGGTCAGCGAATAACCCTTTAAGCGGTGGCGAAAATTTCCATAAAAACGGATCCCATAAGCTGCCGCGATCGATCACAGAGCGCCGATCATCAGACAAATGTGCCAGAGTACTGAGCGCATTGTTTACATCAGTAACCAGGGGCTTTCGTGAAACTACTCAGTAAGACGGTATCAGACTATGCATCATATCCCTGAATTTATTATTATGTTTTGCTTTGCAACAGCGTGCGGAATTTACGCATACCATTGTATTGTTTTAATACACGCTTACCACGCAAGGAACGCTTGATCTTCGCACTACAATTCGACGGGCAGGGACTGATATTTAGCCTGTTCATCATCGTCTTAGTGGATAATGTCTTCTACCTCATGCAGGATTTCCAGCACCTCATGAACGATATTTTTCATCAATGAAATGCCTCTTCGCGTCAGCGTCAGCATCGGAACGCGGGACACCATTCAGCTGACGCGCTCCGGCTTGTCTGCTGACGATAGCGGCCAAAGCGAAGCTTTACCCGCTATCGTCCAGCCTGATTTCCAGCCTATATATATTTCTTGAAAGACGCCAGCGTCACCGTGACCGCCATCCCGAACAGGAGTGCGGCGGGCAACAGCAACAGATTCGGGTACACCGCCACCGGCCACGCCAGATACAGCATGCACGGTACACACAATGCGGGTTTTACCAACCGCCGCGCATGGTGATACACAAAGCTGGATTCATACGCCGCCCCGTAACGCCGCAGATCCCGCCGGCTCAGCCCCTCCACCACGGCCACCATTGCCACCAGTACAAACAATGGCCCTGACAGCGCCAGGATAATGACCCGTATCACTGTCACCCCGGTCACGTAGATGGCGGCCAGCAGGTATTCATGCACGTACCCGGCAATCCACCCCAACCAGGCGTTCACCTGCCTTGAGATCTCATTATTGCTGTGCAGCTCACCCTGATACTGCGCGTTGATCCACGCTATTAAACCACTGTCCACAAAGGCCCACTGGTACAGATGGCTGAACCCGCTTATCGCCGTCACCGACGGCTCTGAGAGCAGCAGGCTGCGGGTAAACTCCGCCGACAGCCAGCCGCTCTCGGTTATCAGCATCCGCTGGCTGTGGGCCGCGCCCTGCTCCGGCCACAAAAACGCCATGCACAAAAACTCAATCAGCAGGCTCAGGAGCAGCGAGGACAACACCATCCCCACAAGCGCCCACGGCCAGCCCCAGAGCACGTTGTAGATAATCCCGTGCTTCTGCGGCCGTACTGGCTGGCGGGGCGTGTCAGGCTGCGTCGTTGCCATCCGGACCTCCGGTATCGGTGTCTGACTCAGGCGCTACGTCGGGCTGTGTGTCAGTTGGGGTATCAGGTGTGAGGCTGCCCCCTGTCCACCAGGTCTCACTGGAGTGGTAGTTGCGCCGCATCTGCTCTGCCACCGCCGCCAGGTCTTTCGGCATCAGCTCGTCCGCTTCGCTGGCGGGCAGCGGCATGCGGACCTTCCACAGCTGCCCCCCTTCGAGCAGGGCGAACGCCTGGCCTTTCGGGAGGCTCACCACGTCCGTCGGCTCCAGCAGCGGGGTTTTCACCGTCCCCACCCGGTCCTGAGTGCTGCTGGTAAAGTCCTGCCCGCGCTCCGGGTCGGAGATATCCGCGTGCCCCGAGACCAGGGTTTTGGTGTAAATCTCCACCTGCGGCAGCTGGGTGGTCAGCAGCTCGGCGGTTTTGTTGTCGCGCACGCGCAGCATGATGAGGGTGTTGAAGTTCCCGGTGACCTGGGCGGTTTTGGCAGCACTGCCGATGCGGGCCTCGATATCCGAAGAGGTCTGGGTGTAGGCGGTGACCTGCATCCCGGCCCCGCCGCCCTTGTTGATAAGCGGGATGAACTCATCCCCCATCAGCTCGTTAAACTCATCGCAGTGGAGGTTGACGGGCAGCTTGTCCGGGTTCTCCCCGGGCAGACCGGCGTTGATACCGTGCTTGTAGATGTGGCCTGCGACGCTCACCAGGTCGGCGAACATGCTGTTGCCCACCGCAGTGGCCACCTCGCTGTCGCTCAGGGCATCGAGGCCGATATAGACTATCCCACGTTTGCGTATCACCTGCTCCCAGTCAAAGATGGGGCGCGGGTCGTCCATGTCCAGGTAGTCCGGGGAGAGCAGCGAGGCCGTTTTGCCGGTGGTGAGCTTCTCCAGCAGCGGCAGCAGGGAGGCCACGATTTTATCGAAGTAGGTCCGGTCGTAGCGGACGGCCGAACGCAGGCCGTCGAGTATCGGGTCGTACAGGGCTTTCCCCTCGGGCGAGCTCAGCGCCACCTCCGTCGCCCAGATTTTTACCGCCTCCGCCTGGCCCTGCAGGTTGCGCGGCACATCCTCCTCCGTCAGGACGCCCACGCTGTTGGCTATCTGCTGCATCAGCGCCGGGAGCTGTGCCTGAACCACTTTTTCAGCGTAGAGCAGATAGAGCTCGCTGATGTTGTTGACGTAGCGCATGATAAGCGTGTAGTCGGGCCGGTGCCCCAGGGCCACCAGGGCGCGGGCGATGATGTTGACGAAGCGCCAGGCAAACTCCCGGAAGGCCGCCGAGTTGCCCTCCCCCGACAGCTGACCGACGACACGGGAAGCCACCTCGGAGACGCGCCCAAAGCGCCCCACGGCGTTGTAGCGGGCCGAGAGCGACGGCCAGCCCAGATGGAATACCGTCAGCACATCGCCGCGACCGGCGCGGTGCGCCTCCGCCCAGACCCGGCGGAACAGGTCGGCATCCCCTTTCGGGTCAAACACGATGGTGATGTCCCCGCGGCGGATATCTTGGGTGATAAGCAGCTCTGCCAGGCGGGTCTTGCCGACCCGGGTGGTACCCATCACCAGAGTGTGTCCGACGCGCTCCCCGAGCGCCATGGTGACCTCCCCCTCATCCGGCTCAATGCCATGCAGGACGGCTTTGCCGCCCACCGGCGGCAGCGGTCGTACCGGATTTAACGGTGAATCAGTACTGAGCAGCCGGGTCAGCCACGGCAGGCGGTACTCACAGGCGTTCTCCAGCTGGCGTGCGGCGCGGTACAGGGCTGCGGGCTGCACATAGCCCTCCACCTCCGGACGCAGAGTGTCCTGCAGGCGCTGGGTGTGCTTCTGTGTCCAGCGGAACCCTTTCCCCAGAAACAGCCGCCGGTGACTCACCGGGATATCCCGGCTCGCCATCACATAGCGCGGCAGGCGGCGAAGGTTGCACCGGTAGCGCAGCACCTGCATGCCCTGACGCAGGCGCACCGCCGACAGCACCGCAAATCCACCGGCGGTCACGTAGCTGACCGAGGGCGCCAGGGCCACCGCCCAGGGGGCGGCCACGCAGACATATGCCGCCACTCCGGCCGCCACGGCCGTGTTGAGCTCCACCGCCGGGCGCAGCAGGGCCTCCACCACGTAGCGGTCGCTCATCGTGCACCCCACTGCCAGACCTTCACCAGCAGGCGAAGCAGGACGGTGCACATCAGCACCTGAAGATACACACCCAGGAGGTGGTTTTCCTCCCCGCCTGCCAGGCCCGCCGTCAGGACCAGCATCGCCCGGGCGATATCCCACAGGCCGAAGACCACGGCAGGCCAGAAGCACAATACGGTCCAGCCCTCTGAGAGCAGAGCGAACAGCACACGTCCGGTAACATACAGCCCGGAACAGACAGCATTCGCGGTATCTTTCATCCATGTATATCCTTGTATTATTGAAGTTGTTTATAGCAGGCCGTGCAGAAGGGATACGGCCTGAGGCCTTAACGCGGCAGCCAGTCAGGCTCCCCGGCCAGCAGGGCCAGCAATCTCTGGCCGCTGATGATATGCAGGGCACCGGCAGCCCGGCTGTGCTGCCAGCTTTTCTCCCCGGAGCGCCCGGTATGGATGAAGAGCCCGGCGCAGCGCTCCCGGGCCAGCAGGCGGGTAAAGTCCGCCACGTGGGCGGGCGTGATGGCCCGGCGGTAGCGCTTCGCCTGAATAAGGTACCGCTCCCCCGCTATCCACACCTGGCCGTCAAGTCCGCCGTCGGCGCTGTACGACGCGTTGCGCACCACCCTCAGCCCCTGACGGGTGAGGGCCAGGAGCAGCAGCGCCTCAAACACATACGGGTTGATGCGACGCAGGTAGTTCAGCCGCTGTCCCTCCCCGGCCAGCTGCGGAAGGCGGTCCAGTACCCGTGCCGCCGTGGCCTGATAGCGACGGTGACGCCGCAGGCTCGCCCGGCCGCGACGTCGCCGGGTCAGGGAGCACAGAAGACAAACCAGCCCGCTGAGCAGGACCAGAAATATCATCTCCGGATTCAGGAGCAGCAGCCCCGCCATCTGCGGCGCAGACATTATGGGGCCACCCGCGCCGACAGCCCTGTGTCGGTGATAAGCACCGGGTAGTGCTCCAGCCTCAGACGACGGGCCAGCTCGCTGCCGCTGGCCGGGGCTATCTCCACACCCGGGGCCAGCTCACGCAGGGCCTGCAGGTTCGCCATATCTGTCACGTTTACCACCATCCCGACGGCATGGCGCCCCGCCAGCGCGGCGGCGTTACGCGCCAGCCAGGCCCGGGAGGCCGGGTCCTCCCCGACCAGGAACAACGCCCCGATACCGGGCAGCTGCAGCGGGCGGTCGCTGACCGTCCCGGGCGTCAGCTCAGGGGTCGTCACCGGCAGCATGGCGGCCTCATCCTGCCCGGGCGCTGCCGCCGGGGACAGACTCTGCGGCGTGCCGTCCTGCCGGTTGATGCTCCCGTAAAACGGGGCCGCATCCTCCCCGCCCACGTCGGCTATCACATGCAGGGCGGCGGCGGTCAGGGCCGGGAAGAGCAGCGCGCTCAGCAGCCCGGTAAACAGAAAGGAACGGTAAAAGGAGGACGTTTTCATTGGGGTCTCCGGGATGCCGGGACCAGCGTCAGCTGGTCGAGCTTACGGGTCACGGTGGCGGTGTAGGTGGCAGCAGGGCGTCCCCCGGCCGGATGGTGGTAGCACCCGGTGGCGGCGAGCCAGCTACCGGGGTGACTGTCCCAGCAGTGGCGCAAAATGTCGGCGGCGGCGTTGAGATTGCGGTAAGGGTCAAACGCCTGCCAGGTGGAGATGAAATACCCGCCGTTCCAGCCCAGGTTGACCTGGGCCACGCCCACGTCGATATGCTTCAGAGGTGTGCGACGCATAAACCCCTGCAGCGCCCGCCAGGCCGCCAGCCGGGTGGGGTAGCGGTATCCCCTGCCCGCCACGTTTATCGTCCACGGCCAGGGACGCTCCCCCCGGGGAAAGGTGGCAGAGGACTCGGTCAGCGCCAGGGAATACAGCGCCTCCGGCGGCACCTGATGCGCCTGCGCGATACGCCGGTAGCCGTCGGGGACGGCCTGCGGGGCCAGCGCAGGCAGGCGTGCCGCCATACCACTCCCCGCCAGGGCACACCCGAGGATAAGGCTCAGTACGCGGCGATATGCCATCCGTCACTCCCCTGCTGCAGCACCACCGGCATCAGGCCGCTCCCCACCCGCATCCAGAGCCCGCCGTCGTGGTTGAGCGTCACCGAATGCTGGCGTACCCGTTCCGGCGGGATACGGTGCGCCCCCGCCCACTGGCGCAGCACGGCGTCGTCTCCCCGGCTGTCCACCAGGTAAATGTCCACCGGCCGCGGGTCGGCCAGGACCGCCGACAGGCGGGCATCGCACTGCGTGCAGTCCTTCGCCCGGACAAACAGCGCCAGCCGGCCGCCAGTATCGTGGGCAATCCCCGCTGAGCTGCCCATGCTGACCGGCAGCACCTGGGGATAGAGCCGCTGCCAGGCGGCGTTCACCTCCCGCTGAAAACGCAGCTCTTTCTCGGTTCGCGCAAATTCGGCTCTCACCCATTTGTCGGCGTACTCCCGCCGCTCGGCATCGCTCCGGGCCTCAATCCCCAGCGTCGAGAGCGGGTCCAGCCCCGGGGACTGCACACCGCGCGGCCCTGCCATCAGCTCCCGGTAGCGCTGCATCTCTTCCGGGCCGAGGCCCCACTGCCCGGCCTGCTGTGTCGTCGTCTGCACCTGCGTCTGCATCGTGCGGCTGTTCTCAACCGCGGACGGCTGCTCTCCCTGGACCTCGGCAAAGGCAGCGTTAACGCTCCCGCACAGCAGCAGGCTGGCCAGGCCGACAAAACGATACGATTTCATCCTCACCTCATTGTTCACTTTTCAGGGTTAACCGGCGATGGCCAGCGCGAAACTGCGCCTGATGCGGGTCGACCTCAACCAGCACCCAGCCCATAAACGTCTCCCCGGGGCCCGTCAGCTGCACCTGCGACAGGTGGTCAAAACCCCGGGGAGCCACCGCCGCCAGCAGCTGTGTCCCGCGCCGTTCGGTGCCGGTCAGCACAAAGGGGGCAGATTGCGCCAGGACGGAGTGGCTCCTGCTGGAACGGGGAGTGGGTTTTGCCTCCGGACGGGCAGCGACAGTCAGAGGGGATGGCACTGCCTGAACCTTCGCAGGCGTTGCGTCCGGTACCCGGGAATCCTTCGCCTGCAGATGCGCCACCCGGTCACTGAGCGCCTGCTCCTCCTGGCGAAGCTGCTGTATCTGCGCAGCCATCTCCGGCGCGGTCTGCGGGCGACGCTCAAGTGAGGCTATCTCACCGGCCTCCTGATTCAGCCTGCTCTCCAGCGCACCGGTGCGGGTGGCCAGCGCCGAAAGCGAGGCCTGCAGCGAGGACAGGGCTTCGCGGGTAGGACGGGTGTTCTGTGCAACCTCCAGCCGAGTCAGCCGTGTGGCCTGGCGGGACAGAACGTGCAGCGTCACGCCGCCGGTGACCAGCAGCGTCAGCGTCACCAGGCTGATACTGGCAACACGCCAGATACCGCTGGGCCGGGGATTCACCGCCGGGGATAACGGGGTCTGGCCGCTCATTTTGTCAGCCACCGGGTGTGCGGGCGGGTCTGCTGAAGCTGAGGCCGCGCAGGCAGAGGCTGAGTTACTGGCTGCGCCACTGGCGCGGGGGGAACCGGCACAGGCACAACGGCCGGAGTCGGGGCCAGCTGTGTCGCGGGCAGCTGATAGCCATCGCGAAGGCTGTGGCAGACCACGCGCTGCACGTCGTCCACCTCCACCTGCCAGGCCGGACCGGCCATCACCTGCAGGGCCGTGCGCAGCCGCATGGGTCCCAGCTGGTACTGCACCCCCGGCAGCGGCTGGCGGTAGAGCACACCGTTGGCCTGGCCCACGGCGCAGAGCGCATAGCCGGACTGGCGCAGGGCGTAACGCAGCGCATCCGCGATGGTGGGGTGCAGGGAGACCGGAATGCGGATATCAATAATCTGGGAAAGCGGGTCACGCTGCGTCGCCTCCGGGTCGGTGCTGACCAGCAGGTAGCGGTCATAACGCACCACTTCCGGGGCAACCTCCCCACCGCCCGCCACGAGCGGCTGCACATTGCGCGAGACGACCACCGAAGGCAGGGGCTCGCCCGGGGCGCGGGACTGAAGGGGCCGGGGGGCATGGCAGCCAGCCAGCAGAGTCACCGCGAGCGTGGCGGCGACAGGACGGAGAGTGAGAGCCATAAAAAAGCGTTCCTGTAGAATAAAAAAACAGGCTTCACTCTGCGGTTCCCTGGGGGGATCGCTCAATTAACAACTCAATTTTACGCAGGCAAAAAAAACGCTGACTGGCGTCAGCGTTGTCGTGCGATCACGGCAAAAAGCCCGACTGCGCGGGCAGATCGCTTATTCAGGATAAAACTCTGGCTCCAGCACGTCATCTGAAGACCAGCTGCAGGTGACCGGAAACTTTTCCAGCCCGATCCCGGTCTCTCTGGACGCATCGGAGCGTGCGTCAAACCAGACATCCTCAAACCATTCCGCATCACTGAGGACCGCTTTCAGGCTGGGTGTTTTGTTCAGACGACGCTGGATCAGCTCCCGCTGCCCCTTTATCGTCAGTTCCCAGCTTTTACCGCGGTGAGTGGGCTGAAATTTCCATTTAAGAAGATGAGCCAGTAAAACCGCTATCCGGCTTGCCAGTTCGCGTTTTTCACTCTTGCCCACGTCCTCTATCTCCTCGGCAATGTTTTCAATGTCAATCTGACTGAGCTTACCGGCACGCAGCAGGGCCGCCTGTTCGCTGGCCCAGGCCACCACGTCGGTGTGATAACGAGTTCCCATGGGAGCCTCCGGTTGGTTAAAAAATTAGCACGATTCGTTACGTGCAGTGTGTCAAAGAATGACCTGTTCGTCAAAGCCTCAGCCCAGCGCATAAACGGCTCCCCTGGAAAGGCCATATCCCAGGCCAATAAAGGGGATGTCGTCGTCAAAATCCATCGGAGCACCTGCGCCTGAAGGCGCTGAAGCGGTGCCGGACGAGTTTTGACGTGAACCTGGTTGTGGCTGTTGGGAGTTGCCCTTTTCACCGTTTGCCGGTTGTGGCGGGGCAGCGGAGCTGGACGGGCGACCACCCAGCATCTGCATCGTGCCGCCAGTGTTGACAATAATCTCCGTCGTGAAGCGATCCTGACCGGACTTATCCTGCCATTTTCGCGTCTGCAGTGCGCCCTCAATATACACCTGAGCGCCCTTGCGCAGATATTCGCCAGCCACTTCGGCCAGCTTGTTGAAAATCACCACCCGGTGCCATTCGGTCTTCTCCCGTGGCTCTCCGGTGGCTTTATCCCGCCAGGTGTCTGAGGTGGCCAGGGAGAGCGTCGCCACACAGCTCCCGCCCGGTAACCAGCGTACCTCCGGATCCTGTCCGAGATACCCGAGTAATACCACTTTGTTTACGCCGCGTGATGCCATAGTCAGTTCTCCTTTATGCCCCCTGGCGCTGTGTCCAGGTACTGCCCTGCAGTGCCTGCTCAGCGACCTGACGCGTTCTGAAATATTCTTCAGATTCGCGGGAGACCGGTCCCGCATCATTTGCGGTGCCGATGTAATAGCCGCGGCCACTGCGGAGAATTTGCAAAGGTAAGTGAAAACCTGACGCTGCGGCCAGAATGCCCGTTGAATGCATCATCGAAAATTTCCTTTATAAGAAAACAGACCTCCCTGACGGAAGGTCTGTTATTCAGGGGAGTTAAGGGTGAAAACCGCTCAGAATGAGTTCTCTGCATAGGACGGCTGCGCCGCGCCATTCTGGGGCGGCAGGGAGTCAGTTTTCTCAGCCTTAAAGACCATCTCCTGGCCTATTTTGACCCAGTCCACCTTAATCAGGCGGGCCTTGAGGCTGACGCGCTGTTCGCCGGCGTGTTCGCCCTTGTTCAGCGTGAAGATATCCGTCGAGGGGTGGCTGAGCGTGAACCCCAGCAGCACCTTTTTGTCCTCATCCACCGCTTTCTGGCACCGGTTGATAAGGCTGCTGGCCTCCTTCCCGGCCACGGTGACGTCAAAACGCACGTAGGACGGATTGTCGGTGGCCCCGCTGAGCGCGTTGATCACACAACTGATGAACGTCCCGGTCGGGGCGTTCACCTGGCGGATATTGCTCAGATACCTCAGCCCTTTGATATTCAGGTTGAAGTAGTCGCTTCGCGGGGACTGAGCAGGCGTGGTGGATTGTGGTTGTTGAGCGGTTGCAGTCATGATGTGTTTCTCCAGGGTGAATAAAAGTGTCGGCGGAGAAACGCATCTTCCCTGGCGGGAAAAGGTTTCCCGTCGGGGTGTCAGGGCCGGGGCGCTGACTGAGCTGAATGGTAAAATGGAACCTTCATCACCGGGTGGGGTGATATCCGTTCTCAAAGGTTTAACGGATGTACCGCCAGCGGACTGGCTGCCTCTTTCAGGCTGCGAGGCAATTTGATCACCCGAAGGCGTTTCTCTCAGATCGGTGAAACATTGGCTGGTAACCACCCGAAGGCGCTTCTCTCAGGTTACGGAAGCATTGGCTGGTTGTCATAAAGACAACGGGTAAGCCTGCTCATTTTTAAACCTGACACTTCGGCTGTCAACGCCGGGTGGCGGGGAAACTGGTTATTGACCACTGAAAATAAAAACGGCACTGCGTTTCGACAGTGCCGCGGGGCCCACACCGGGACCGGGGGTAAGGGTTCAGCGTGACTCCGGGGAGGTTCTCAGGCTCCCGGCGCGCTTCTCACGGAGCGTCTGCGCCTTGCAGCCCCGCCGGATGTGAGGGGCGGGCTGCCGCACTGTCGGCCAGACCAGCCCGTTAAGTGGCCTGCCCGTCCCGCAGTGGCGGGGGTGTGTACATCAAAGCCCTGTCACCCTATCACAACGCTGGCCGCCCGCGCTACAGGGTAACGGATACCCCTGGTCTGAATTTTGAAGAGAGTCCGGCATGCTGGCCAGGCGATTCGCAGCGGCGGACCGGGTCGGGCTGCCCGGCAATATTCATGGCGCGGGCAATCTTCAGATCCGCTCACGATGCCGGGGCATTTTTACGTCCTTTTCCCTTGCCGCGGGGTTTACTGCCCGGCACATTCGCCATGCCCTTACATTCAGGGTAGCGGGTACAACTGTAGAACACACCCTGTTTCCCCTGGCGTTTGCGGGTTATGCCGCCGCAGACCGGGCACGGTGGGGTGACCGGCGGGGTCAGGCTGATGGTCTGAGTACGTCCCCGCTCGACAAGATGCAACGTCCACTGCACCTGCTTCTGCATAAACGCCGCCAGCGTCATCCGCCCCTGCGCAATGTCGTCCAGCGACTGCTCCCACAGGGCGGTCATCCCCGGGCTGGTCAGCGTCTCCGGCAGGGCGGCAATCAGCTCCCGCGCGAGCGGGGTGGAGATGACCATTTTGCCCTTTTTCATCAGATACTCGCGCTTAAACAGGGTCTCCAGCAGGTTAGCCCGCGTGGCCTCGGTCCCGAGGCCCGCATTATCGCGCAGGACTTTTTTCAGCTGCGGGTCCGTCACGTAGCTGGCCGCGTTTTTCATGGCCGCAATCAGGGTGCCCTCGGTGAACGGCTGCGGCGGCCGGGTCTGCTGCGCCTTCACCTCTGCCCCGCTAACCCGGCAGACATCAGTCTGGCTGAGGGGTGGCAGCGGGGAGTTCTCGTCTTCACCGTTGTCAGGGGTATCGTCCGGCGGCGTTTTATCTGCGGCAAACAGCGCCCGCCAGCCAGGCACCACCGCCACCCGGCCCCGGGTACGGAACAGCTGGCCACCGATGTTGAACGTGGCGTCGGTGATGTCTGTCTCCTGCAGGGGCAGGAACTGCGCCAGATAATGCTGGCGGATGAGCTGATACACCTTCTGCTCATCCTCCGACAGCGCCGCCATATCGCAGGCCTGGCGCGTGGGGATGATGGCATGGTGGGCGGTGATTTTTTTATCGTTCCAGATACGCGACACAAACGCCCGGTCCAGGGTGGCCAGTATCGGGGCGATGGCCGGGTCGGTTTTAACCAGGGCGGCCATCACCGCCGGGACCTCTTCACGCATGGAGACCGGCAGATACCCACAGTCGGTGCGCGGGTAGGTGGTGGCCTTGTGGGTCTCATACAGCGCCTGCGCAATGCCCAGCACCTGATTTGCACCCATGCCCCATTTGCGCGAGCAAACCTCCTGCAGTGTGCCAAGGTCAAACCCCAGTGGGGCGGGTGTTTTATCTCTCTTCGTCACCACCCCGGTCACTACCGCACTCCCCGTCTGGCGGCACAGTTGCTCCACGGCCTGCGCGACGGCCTGCTGCACGCAGCGCTTCTCGTCGTCGCAGTAGCTGGCCGCCGGGACCCAGGCCGCCCGGAAGCGCACGCCGTTCTTTTCAAGCTGCGCCAACACCTGCCAGAAGGGGGTGGGGACAAAATTTGCAATCTCGTTGTCCCGCCGCACTACCAGGGCAAGCGTGGGGGTCTGCACCCGCCCGACAGAAAGCACGTCACCAAAACCCAGTTCGCGGGCTTTAACGGTATACAGCCGGGTCATGTTCATGCCGACGAGCCAGTCCGCCTGCGAGCGGCCAAGACCTGCCTGATACAGCAACGCCGTTTCATCACCCGGCAGCAAGTTGTCGAGAGCCCGCCTGACGCTGGCTTCGTCCAGCGCTGACAACCACAGTCTCTTTACTCCCCCCGTAAACTGGCAGTGATCCAGCAATTCACGGGCAATGACCTCGCCTTCCCGGTCAGCGTCGGTGGCAATCACCACCGCATCCACCTGTTTAAGCAATTTATTAATCACCGCAAACTGATCCGCCGTGTCTTTCTTGACAACCATTTTCCAGCACGGGGGAAGAACAGGTAAAGACTCCGCTTTCCAGGGCGAACCATACTGTTCACCGTATGCATCCGGGGGCGCGTTTTCCAGCAGGTGCCCGACAGCCCAGGTCACCGTCGTTCCCGGCCCGGATATATAGCCCTGGCCCCGCTGCGACAACCCCATGACGCGGGCAATGTCTTTAGCCTGCGACGGCTTCTCGCACAGGTACAACGTCTGGCCAGTCATGCATCAGGATCCAATGATTCAGCCGGGTCGTTACCCTGAGCTACGGGGGGCTTCGCTTCGGTCTCTGCCACAGCAGGTACGACATCAGCGGGGATCACACGGCGAAGCGGCGGGGAGAAACTGGAACGAACCGCCCCCGACATAATGGCCTCATCGGGTATTCCCAGGCGGGACACCGCATCAACCCCCCGTGGAGTCTGGTTAAGAATATCAGCCCGGGTGACGTCAACGCGCGGCCAGCTGCGTAAAATGCCATAAATTCTGCGCACCAGATGCCCGCCCTGATTCAGCAGGCCGTCCCGCCGCTGGCGGGATATCAGGCCATAATGGTGCGCCTGAAAGGCTTTCATCGCCAGCTGGTCATAGCCGACCAGCAGCCAGACGCAACGGTAACCCAGCGGGGAGCGACTGAACACGCCGATATTCAGGGGGTTAACCGAAGCGATAGTGGTCAGTGAAATCTGCGACGGAATGGCACTCAGCACAATCTCCAGTTCACTGACTTTCACCTGGATTTGCGCCGAGGCCTGCGTCAGCGCTTGCTCAAGCTGAACCATCACGGCATCCGCATAGGGATTATCGGCGGCAGAATCCTGATAGACCCTGCCCGCCGCATAGATGACCTGCGGCATACTGGCAATGGCTGACCGCCCTGCCCTCTCCCCCTTGGTTCGTTTCTCCTCCTGCCGTCCAGCCCAGAGTCGGATCGCGTAGTCGGAATGTAGTTCAATGCTGAGCGATGATTTTAGCGCGCCGGCACGCCGGGCGCTGGATTGTGCGTTCTTTTCTTCTGCCATCGTGGACCCCTTACCTAACAAGACGTTAATACGTGTATAGATGAAGGGTTATCATCCGAAACAGAACGACAGGCGCTCAATTCAAAACCCATTTTGTCCTCACTGAAAAAATCAGTAGAAACAAAAAACCTTCGCATCAGGCTTCGTTTGTCTGCGACCCCGGGCAACTGAGCAGCAGGTAAGCCGGGAAAAGTAAAGGCGGTCTGGCAGCACAAGGGAATGGGGAACATAGCCGCCAGTACCGCCCCTGCGGAGCGGGCTTCGGCGAATCAACATCACTGCGGGCCAATATCGCTCAGTCGCATCGCCTTCCATGCCCTGCGGGCATAGCACAGAGCGACTCACTGTACGGCCTTACGATACATCCCTCAGCTCTAAGGCATATCCCTGCTAATTAGCCGACACAGCAGTGCTGTCTGTTTTTTAATCGCTGCTGGCACTGCCAGCGGCGTATGCTTTTTAACCAACTCCAGTTGCGTTCACACCCAGTAGCCATTCAACGGTAAATACAGCTGGCTGCAATCCTGGCATGCACTCTCAGCGTCTGATGTGATGAAAAATCCTACTGGCTACACATCGGAAACCGTCGCGAGATGATGCAGTGGTACGCGGATTATATTGATGCCCTTTAATCAGAATCGAGCAAACTAACGCTGCAGAGTGGGTTGATTTACTGAATGCCAATCATCAGAAGTCATCTCCATTTGAGTGTTGTCATCAGTCGCCCCTACTCTGGTGCAAAGGGTCTGTGGCCTCACGTAAATTCGCTTTGCAGGAAACCGAAAAGCCATACGCACCTCACCCGTCATGACAGGTGAGGTGCGTAGTAGAGTTTTTATCAAAACCCTATAATTTTGAATCAGATATCAAAGAACATATACCACCAACAATCATACCTAAAACATTGCTCCATTCCTGAATGCTCATCCTCCTGACATTTACAATCATCAAAATATTCAAACGGAAACAGCAGTAATATAGACAATAATTTCTATAAAATGTTTTAACTATGCACACACAATCAACCATATATTTGATAAATTTCAAATAAATAAAACTTCTATCAAAAAAACATTGAAAAAAAGAGACTGACAATGAATTATAAAAACTCATTTCCCCTTAATTATTTCGGAGCTATCATTTGTCCATTTGTTATGCCGCTGAATATATAAGAATGTCCACCGATCATCAGAAATACTCTCTGGACAATCAGTCCGGATATATCAGAGAGCATGCTAAAAAAAACAACATTACTATTATCAAATCTTACAGTGATGCAGGGAAAAGCGGATTAAACTTATCAGGAAGGCCAGGACTGAAAAAACTGATTGATGATGTATTACATAACCGAATCTCTGTCTCATACATTCTTGTTTATGACGTGAGCCGTTTTGGACGTTTTCAGGACGCAGACGAGGCGGGGCATTATTCTCATTTACTTAAAAAAAATGGAGTGAAAATTATTTATTGTGCAGAACACTTCTCAGAAGCTCAGCCAGAAATTTTCACACTGGGCCTGGCACTTTCAAGGCATGGTGCAGCAAGCTTTAGCAGAAACCAGTCAGAGAAAGTGTTTCTGGGCCAGGTGAATCTCATAAAAAGAGGATATCATCAGGGAGGCCTGCCAGGTTATGGCCTGCGTCGCTTACTGATTGATGAGAATCATGTCGAAAAGGGACAGCTTACATTCGGCCAGCGTAAAAGTATCCAGACAGATCGAGTCATTCTGACACCCGGGCCACAGGATGAAATCGACATTGTTAACCATATATTCGATATGTTTAATGATGAAGGTAAACCAGAGTTGGTCATTGCATCGGAATTAAACCGAAAACAGATATCGGCAGAAAATGGAAACACATGGAGCAGAGCAAAGATTCATCAAATACTAACCAGTGAAAAATATATTGGCAACAGTATTTATAATAAAACCTCATTTAAACTCAAACAACAACATGTCATCAATCCCGAAGATGAATGGATCCGATACGATGGCGCTTACACTCCAGTTATAAGCCTTGATAAATTTAATCGTGCAAATGAGATTATCAGATCACGTACTATCCGTTTATCTGAAGAAGAATTACTTGAAAAATTACACATATTACTAAAAAAGAAAGGCCGACTTTCGGGTATTATTATTGACGAAGAAGAGCACTTCCCCTCCAGCAGCATCTATCGTTATCATTTCGGAAGCCTTCTGCGTGTATATCACTTAATCGGTTATACGCCAGAGACTGATTATAGCTGGCTTGAAACCAACAAATTCATTAAGAATTTAAACACAGAGATAACCAGTTCAATCATCGGCAATATTAGCAATGAAGGTGGCTGGATTAGCGATGCTTCAACGACAGGCGTTTTTCATATCAATGATGAGTTTACCCTTTCAATACAGACTTCCCGATGTCGGCGCACAAGCCCAAATAGTCTAAGGTGGAAGATAAATTTCAACAGCAATTTCCCCCCCGATATTAACATTGCGGTAAGAATGGACAGTACTAATCAAACCGTTGTGGATTACTATATTTTCCCGGCGATAGACATCATGTCACAAACAATATCCCTGAAGGAAAACAACCCTTACTGCTTCGATTTATATCGATTTGATAATCTCATATCCTTTTATCGATTAATCAGAAGAATAAAACTACAGGAATTATAACATGCACAAAGAAAATATTGAGCTTATTGAAATCAGTAAAATAATGGTTGTCAATCCTCGAAAAAGAGATAAATTCACTCACAATGAGATTAAAGAAAATATTCATAAAATTGGCCTCAAACGTCCGGTGACAGTTCGCCGAATTGTTCATGATAAATTTGAATATGCTTTAATTTGTGGACAGGGAAGACTTGAAGCTTATCAACATTATCAGGAAACTCACATACCTGCAGTCATCAGGGATGTTAATGAAGAAACAGGGCACCTGATGAGTCTCGCTGAGAATATAGCCAGAAGAAAACCCAGAGCAACAGAACTTCTTGACAGCGTTAGGCTGCTAAAAGATCAGGGACTAAATGACAAAGATATCAGTGAGCGTCTCGGGTATACGATCAGTTGGGTACAGGGAGTAATAACACTGCTGGGAAGAGGTGAAAAGAAGCTACTTGCTGCTTTCGAATCCGGTCATATTCCTTTGTACCTTGCGGTAGAAATATCCCGCTCTACCGATGAATCCATCCAGGATTCACTGACAGAGGCTTTGCTGAACGGAAATATCAAAGGAAGACAAATCAATATTATCAAACGAATAATTGAAAACAGAAAAAAAGGTAACAAAGGCTCAACGAACAAAACATATACATCAAACCGAATTCAGAAAAAATATACTCCAGAGGAGCTTGCTGTTATCTATCAAAGAAATGCAGACGAGCACAAAGATATTCATGTAAAAGCAAAATATGCACGTGAAACACTTATGGTAGTAAAAGAGGTTTTCAGAAAACTAACCCAGGACAGTGATTTCTGTAATTTATTACATGCCAACAACATCAATGATATCCCTGAAGCTTTGGTTTCCGACAGGTAACAAGAGGAAATAAAAATGATAAAGCAATGTTTTAATAATCACTTTCAGTCATATCTAATAGAGACATTAATCCCATCACGAACACTACCTGTCAACATTAAATCCAGCGGAAAATACAAACAAATAGTCAGCTCAATTGCCGAAATTGGTTTAATCGAGCCAGTCATGATATTTATTCATAATAATGGAGAGCAAAAAATACTGGACGGGCATTTACGTATAGAAGCATTGAAAGATCTGAATATAACTCATGCCCATTGTCTTATATCTCCGGTTGAAGATACTTACTCCTATAACAAACGAGTCAATCATTTAACCATTCTTCAGGAACAAAAGATGCTTCAAAAAGCGGTTGAATCTGGTGTCCCGGTTGAGAAGCTTTGTGCCGTGCTTGGTTTATCTCAAAGTATTATCAATACCCGACTCCGTATTTCTGATGGCATAGCAAAAGAGGTGCTTGCTTTGTTGGCTGAAAAAAATGTATCTCAGAACGTTTTCGACATACTACGCAGGATTAAACCCTATAAACAGATTGAATTTGTTACCACGATGATAGCACTTAATAACTTTACCAAAAAATTTGCACTCTCAATGTTGCATACTTTACCTTCAGAGCACCTTGTCAGACAAATTGAGAATACTACCGAAGACAAAGACATGGTAAAAACCCTTGCCCGGCTGGAAAAAGAAATGGCCGCACTTCAGATTGAAACACAAAACATTCAGAATGAGTATGCCGAAAACAATCTTAATCTGATTATAGTTAAATCTTACATAGCCAAATTGCTTCGCACAAATGATGTTATTCACTGGCTTTATGATAACAAATGTGAGTATCTTGATGTGCTAAAAAAAATTGTAGGTATTGAAAGCCTTAAAAAAATAGAAAACAAATAATACAGACCGAAAAACAGATAAACGTACCCTTATTATACCTGAAGCAGGCTGTCATTATTATACACTTCGGACTGATGGTACGTTTAACGGCTTTCTACTCTACTACTCGCCAATTACGGACCGAGAGTATGGGAAGCGTTGAACTTGGTATACACAGCGATTTACGCGGGTAAAGCGTAAATCTCCTAACGCTCCTGCTGCATAGAGAAAAGTGTTTCATTAGCTTCGCCACGCGTTTGTACAACAACTCGATCGCGTCCAAGTGCCAGAGGGGGCATTGCCTTGATAGTCAGCCAGGAAAGGGGTAACGGGGAAGGTTTTAAAAAATTCGAAAAAATCAACAGTCCCAGTCGAACCAAGGGGATACGCGGAACTTGTGAGTCATCAAATACCCATTTAAATTTAATAGAGATTGGCACAGTCCATCTTAGTAATCGCGCCTCTCTAACTACCCGCAATCCGTTGCAATGACCTCCTCATCTGTTAAGATGCAGGGGCATTTTCGCATGACTCCATGATCAGCAATAGGTAAAAAATGTCCACACTTAAACCCGCCATCTTCTCTTTCTTTTCCGGCTCAGGCTTTCTCGACCTAGGCTTTGAAAACTCAGGCTACGAAGTGGTTTTTGTGAATGAGTTTCACCCGCCGTTTATGGATGCTTACAAGCACTCGCGGGCGGTGATGAACAAGCCTATCCCTCGTTTTGGTTATGCAGAAAAGAGCATCGAGGAAGTTGATCACAAACATTTGAAAGATGCTATTAAAATCCTCAAGAAAGAAAAAAGACTGACTGGCTTCATCGGTGGCCCCCCTTGTCCGGACTTCTCAGTTGCGGGCAAAAACAAAGGGCGCGACGGTGAGAATGGTAAGTTGTCCCAAAGCTATATTGATATAATCGTAGAGATGAAACCTGACTTCTTCTTATTCGAGAACGTCAAAGGTCTATATCGCACACTCAAACATCGCGAGTTTTTTGAGCACCTCAAAAAACAGTTGAAGAATGTGGGTTACACTCTTCATGAAAAATTGATTAATTCTGTTGAATACGGTGCTCCCCAAGATCGGGAGCGCATTATTCTATTGGGTTTCCAAAGCAAAAAATTAGCCAAGTCATTTAACTGGAGTGGCAGAATATACCCGGAACGTAATGCTTTTAGTTACAGTTGGCCAACAACAAATGAATTTGTAGAAAATTCAATACTGGCAATGCCGGAGCCGCTCCCTAAAGAATTAACTGTTGATTACTGGTTTAAGAAAAATAATGTTTATGAGCATGTGAACGCAAAGCATGTGTTTACGGCCAGAGCTGGATTAGTTCGTTTTAAGACTGTTGCAGAAGGCGACGACAGTAAAAAATCTTACAAGCGCCTCCATCGCTGGAGATATTCGCCAACAGCTGCTTATGGTAATAATGAAGTCCATTTGCATCCATACAAGCCACGTAGAATAACAGTTGCAGAAGCACTTGCCATTCAGTCTTTGCCAAAAGAGTTTGAATTGCCATCTTATATGACTCTTTCAAATATGTTCAAAACTGTTGGCAATGGTGTTCCTTATCTTGCAGCCTTCGGAATAGCTAAATCTATCTTAGAGCATTTAGGAATAAAAGATGAATTTGACAGCAATGAATCTTGTGAATGCGATAGCCAACCTGCCCAAAAACAGGCAGTTTGATTATGTGAATGAAAGCAATGCAGGGAAGATTGTTGTCGACTCGATTAAGTCGCCACAAGGCCCGATACGCTTTAAGCGTTTTAACCCAACCAGAGGTGAAACGTTCAAAGATGCAAAGATAGACAGTATATCCAGTCAAATGCTTTGGCGTCTGGCCAACGCAATTCAAGAGGATGCACCGATCAATTTAGATAGAGTGTTAGGCGCAAGCTATAACTCCCGTTCCGTTATTGAGAGCTTGCTTGCTCACACACCGCAATTTTATTGGTGTAAACTCGATCGTTTAGAAGTTACTAACACTAAACAGACTATAAAGAAAGGCCACAAGCATCTTATATATTTACCTAACTCACCACACGAAAACGGTAAACTTTCTGAGTACAAAGCCAATATTATTATATCAGAGATGAAAACTGAGGTTGTATATCAAAGCGTTGATTTAGAAACAATTAGACCAGTTGAAGGCATGTCGATTGAAGAATCAAGAAGGCATGCGCAAATACAGATAGCGTTAGTAAAAATCGGACACCACCTAGGCTACAGAACATGGGTGGCAGCTAATGATCGCGGGCTTAAATATAACGGAAAAGTTATTGCTCAAATGGATGGTGTAATTGACAACCTTTCAAACGAAAAAGTATTAAGCTCATACAGCGAGGCTATTGATGGTGCAAAATTAATAGACTGCATCTGGTTTAGAAACGGAAAATTAATGCCCGCCGTTATGGAAATTGAGCATAGCACTGGGATAAAAAGCGGGTTAACCCGAATGAAGAATTTTTGCGACTATGCCCCACGGCTTCAAGATATCAGATGGACAATCGTAGCTCCAGATGAATACCGCACCAAAGTCATTGAGTTTGCAAACATGCCCCAATTCCGAGAGCTGGACACAAAATTTTTTCCATACTCTGCAGTAGAAGAGCTGTATTCTCTTTGTGAACGACGTAAACCGCAGGGAATTACAGATCAATTCCTGAATGCGTTTATGGAAAACTGCGTAACCCACTGACTATACTTTAAATATCTTTAGCGCCGGGAACAA
The DNA here is from genome assembly GCF_900177785.1 of Cedecea sp. NFIX57. Classification (NCBI taxonomy): domain Bacteria; kingdom Pseudomonadati; phylum Pseudomonadota; class Gammaproteobacteria; order Enterobacterales; family Enterobacteriaceae; genus Cedecea; species Cedecea sp. NFIX57. The sequence continues at coordinate 33,404 of NZ_FXAS01000018.1, forward strand.
ACCTGGCGCAGTCGTAATCCCGGATAAATAACACCGAACTTGGTGGCTCCCTGAGCAGCGTTCGCGAAGCAATGTACCACAGCATGCACACGTCCAGTACGGTGGAAGGCAAAAGCAAGGCGCCGCGAGGCTTACCTACTGCATATTTTCATGAACGGAGATCACCCAATCACTCCCATGAACAAATAAAAACGCGCGCACAATGCCAGAAAATAACTCGCGACTGTCCTAGACATCAGCAATCAGGCCATCATATTTTAATCCTTCCCCTGTAATTGCTTTAATCTTATGCAAGCATGGCATACTGCTTGGTAGCTTCGCCCCGGAAATAATTTATGCAGGTCAGATAGCCCCAGATATCGGTTTTTCTCAAGCAGCACGCACTCCTTATTCCCCTCGAACGATAAAGCCCCAAGGCGTAAGGTAATGTTGCGGGCAACTCATCCCGGACTCAAGAGGGATCCGATTTGGGGGAGATGCGGGTATTGGGTCAGGCGCTGAAGTATTGACTCGGAAGATCGCGTCAGATGCCGATGTTCATACCGATAATATAAGCCCCGTTACATTCCTGTCATTTACGAAGTCTGATAAGACTTCGGGCATTTCTTCTTTAAGAATCGCCTTCGGGCTTTGTCTACAGCATTGACCGTCCTGTCGGAAAACAATGTAGCCTGCTGCTCTGTCACACTCAGATGCAGATTTTTTTCCAGCAGTGCCCATTCCTCGTTACTCCACGGACGAAAACCAACGTTGCTGTTCCGGGACTTCTTCAGCCCCATCCTCTTTGCCATCATCCTCACGGATATTGCATTTCTGCCTGGCAGGCGGTCGGTTACCGCTGTGCCTACTCTTGGGTAATCTTCTTTCAGAATATCGAGCTCTTCGTCTCGCCAAAACCGGCCGCTTAATACGCCCATCGTTTCTGCTTTTGAAAATATCGCATTGATGCTTCTGCCCGGAAGTAACTGCGTAAGAGATCCTGCCTCAGTCCCCCTGGTATAGTGCGTTCGAATAATCTCCGTTTCAGCATCACTCCAGGGGGCATTTTTCTTCCTGCGACAGCCGAGTTTGTCAGCCATTAATTGAACAGCTCCAGGTGTTCGCCCCAACCTTGCGGAAATTTCAGCGACAGGCATAGTGGCGTAGTTATTCTCCAGAAAGTTCAAGTCATTCAGGGTCCATCGGGTACGGTTATTACGGAAAAGAGGGACATTATTCATGATCCTGAGTGCCTGTTTTTTGTGCTGTTTGCAGACGTTTACTCTGATGCATTATGTTTTAATTTGGCATATTGGACGGTGAGCTGCTTCAGGTGCATTTCCGTGAGGGTCTGTGTGACGCTTGGCATCGGCTGTCCTGCTGGAGTTTGCATCAGTATCCGCAACTGCTCTTCCACTGGAATAGCACGGTTAAATGACTGCATGGCTGAAAAGACCACTGATTTTAGTTCGCTGACCGTCATGTATTTCCTCTTCTGTTCATCCAACCCGTTCAGGCGGTCGCTCAGTTGCTGTAGCATTGTCATCCCCTGATGCCAGCCATTCAGGCTCTCCGGCGGCGGGGCAGCACCGTTAAGCCTTTGTTGCCATTCCAGTGCCAGCGGAGCTGCCTGCTCCGGCCACAACGTAAGGGCCTGTTGAACCAGGTGACGGCTGTACGCAACGCTCCAGTCGGGGGGCATTTGTTCCAGCCGGGTCAGCTGCTGGCGGGTATTCTTTATCATTGTTTCCGATGAGGGGACCTGATGACGCAGCGCTTCCAGTTGTACAGGCGAGAGCACTACAGGCAAAGGTGTCAGTGATGCAGCAAGCTGCGTTTGTAGCGGATCGGGTCGGTGCAGGTACTGCCAGCCCCACGCTACTATAGCGCTTATCACAAGCATGATAGCCATTCCCGCAGTAAAGGGTTTCCAGGGATTTACCGGAGCCGGCATCGCTGTTAACACCTCTATATTCGGTTGATGTTCGGGCTGTGCCACATACACCCACTTCACCGCATTCATCGGTTCGTCTTTCTCTACCAGTGGAATACCGGACTGTGTGTCAGCTGATGCACCCTCGCTATTCATTAGCGTAGCAGGCAGCACAATACCAGATTCAATGACTGCACCAGAACCGGATGCGCTGGCACTATTTTCCAGGCGGACGGCACTGTTGTGCATCAGGGTTCGTAGGGTATCGAGCTGGCTCAGGTGTTTGAGTTCCAGACGCTGTAATACTGCACCCAGGCGGGTAAATTGCTGCTCTGCGCGATAAAGCTGGCTAAGATCACTGCAGTTCAGTGGGAGTGTGCGCATCAGTTGCTGAAGACGCTGGCTCAGACCACTGAGGATTTCCATGCGGGCGTGTACCGCATGCGGCCAGAGTGTGCCCCACTGATGGCTTATCAGGGCTTCAAGGATGGACAATCCCTCATTCAGGCCGAACAGCCCGGCCAGTTGCGCACGGGCGAGTGTGTACCAGGCCGCCGTTTGCAGCTCCACACCGTTTTGCTCAAACAATGAAAGGCAAAGTTTTTCAACATAACGCCAGTTCACATCAGGGCGGGCAGGATGGGTCAGCTTATTAAGCTCATCGCGCAGCGCGGCATAATCCGACAGCGTACGCGGATCGCCACCAGTTTTAAGGTAACGTTCAGATAAATGCGTCATGGAGGTAACTCGAAAAGAGAAAAAATAGCCTTCGCCAGTCAGCGCACTGACGCCCGGGGTTCAAGATACTGCTGTTGTTTCATATACCGGATAAGCACCCGCCCTTCAGGCCTAAATTCAGTACCATATCGCACCAGGCCGACACCTTTCAGCTCTGCATCAATGGCGTAGCGCAGTTCGCCGGGCTGCGTCTGCTCCAGCATGACTACATTGATTTCCTTCAGGCGTGGTTCAAATTTCAGCAGGACGTCAGAGAGTGTCCCCATCAGTTGATGAGCGGTACCCGGCATCCCCTGCAAGATTTTGGTCATATCCGGCAAGCCATAGCCGGGCAGATGCGTCAGCGTACCTGCGCGGCAGTTGAGAATACGCTGCATGTTATCGAGTACCGACAGAATAACCTGGTTTTCTTCGCTGACCTGGTGGATGTCGAGGCCACCAGTGAAGTTGCCTGCCAGCATCTCATACAGTGAAGGCGTGTTGTGTCCCTGTGCCATCAGTCATCCTTAAGCGGCTGCAAAATCAGGTGATTGTTCTCCACTTCAAGAATACGCGGTTTATCCGGGTCCAGCTCTTCACATTCCAGCACCCGTTTCCAGGTGCTATCCGCCCTGTCCGGATAGCGGAACATCCCCACCACCGCTACGAATTTTGCATCCTCCTCTATCGGCATATCGAGGCTGGCATCCCCCCCCGGCTTGACCACCACGTCACGGCTGGCCAGCAGATCGGCTTTCAGGATCGCGTCACCATCCTTGAGGAGCTGCTGGTAGACCGTTTTGTCGAATGCTTTGCGGTCTTTCAACTGGTAAATACGGACCACCACCGGCTCGGACAGTGAGTTACTCTCTCGGGGATCCGTGTTCAGTGTTTCACGCGCCGTGAAATCCAGGTGCAGCACCTTAATCTTTTTGTAGAACACGGCGTTAAATGCCGATTTGGTACCATCGCTGATGCCCTGCGTCACCCCGCAGCCCGCCAGACTGAATGCCAGCAGGGGTAACAGCCAGCGCGCTGTTTTAGTTAAACTTGTACGTAACACGTCGGTTTCCTTGTTGTGGTGTTGCGGGCTGCAGGCCAGTGTAATAGCCCAGTTCCGTCGTAAAGGTCTGTGGGGTATCCTCCGGGAGGTCTTCGTCTTCCGCCCCCAGCACGCCATTCATCCCCAGCCAGAATGGGCCTTCGCCGAGCGGCGGCGCGGCCAGCAGGCGGGTCCGGGCAGTCAGGGTGATTTTTGCCTTAAAACGCCAGCCGAGATAGACACGCAGCATCACCAGAAAGTCCTGATACAACAGGCCATCTGGTTTCCAGCCCTGTGATTCCTGTTCGTTTTCGGTGGACAAGGCAATCAGCAACTGGCTGTTGGCATCCATCGCCTCATCACCCAGCGGCGTGTTACCGTCGAGAAGAAAATCGTCATCACCGTAAAAACCCAGCGGCTGACTGACCTCCACCGGTCGCAGGCAATACGGGCTCACCTTTACTGTGGTATCCGGTGCCAGCAGGCTCACCAGCGCCTGCATCCCCCCCTGGGTTTTACCGGGTTGTTGCAGTACGCCAAGCAGTGACAGAAAACGGGATACCGGGGTGGCGATGTGGTTTGCGGTGCCTGGAATACCCAGCCCCACCAGGCCCAGCAGCGACTGCGAAATGCTGTCGGTGCCGCCGGGCTCAAACGTGGCCGGGTACGAGTATTTTCGCCAGATGCGGTAAAACTGCGTCAGGATGCGGTGGCTGAAGATATCCAGAAAGCCCTGTAGCGCCTCATGCCCTTCGCGACGTTGAGTGATGTCATCGAGGTACGCCGTCGGCAACGGTGAATCGACACCGTACATCCCCATAAAGGTGGTGCGGATGAGTGGTGGCTTGCTGTCATCATCTTCGTCATATTCAACAGCCTTCAGTTCGCTGGCTGGAAATCCCATCCCCGGATGTGGCGCAAACCGCACCGGGTCATCCGCGGGATGGCTGGTCGAGCCCATCAGCGGCCCGCCCGGATTACGCTTCTCCAGCAGCTGGCATAAACGGTAAAAGTTGATGCGGTGAAGGTCAGCCTCCAGCCGCAGGGTCAGCCGGGAATGCGGCGGTTGTGCTTCTCTTCCCATTCCAGGCGCTCTCCGGTCGGTTGCAGAATGATAATCAGGCGGTTAAACAGATAAATGTCGGTATAGAGCGCAAAGAAACGACTCAGCATCTCGCCAAACAGGCAGATATCGCCGCGCCCGGCAAAGCCGTGGCTGTCCAGCGTGACTTCAATCTGCACGCCGCGCACCAGATAGCCCTGCTCAAAGCGCTCAGTTTCGCCGTGCTTCACGTCAATGATGGCTTCCAGGCGACGGCGGTTCATCTCACTGTCGGTCCATTCGTACAGCGCCAGGGTGCCGCGCAACACGTCGGCATTATCCATCATCGACAGGAATCCGCTGCCAAGGTGACTCAGTACGCGCCAGTGAAAACGGTCCTGCGCCGGTGGGTAACAGGGCAACGTTGGGGCACACAGGTTACGCACGGCGATGCTGGCCGAGGTGGTTTTCATTACCGTATCGAGCACAGTGCTCTGCAGTGCTCGTCGTGGCAGCTGGCCGTTGGTGCCGGTGAGCGTCAGTGACAGGCTTTCATCCTCCGGCACCGTGTGGTTATCAAACGCTTCGCCACCAAGAATGAGCCAGGTGTTATGCAGGCCCGACGGGCCACGGCGCACGCGGGTGTGGTAGTAATATTCCGGGGCTTCATGGCGCATCATTCCGCCTTTGTGGCGGAAACTCGAAAACGGCACGTAGGTATGCTGGCTCGATGACATCACCGAATCCACCGCATAAATCTCGGTATGGCCATCCTGCACGCGCATCGGGCGCAGCATGTATTCGGTCTGCAGGGAGTTGAGCGTCAGCGGGTCAGATTCCAGCGGGAACAGGTTAATCACCGGCACACAGTTCAGGCGCAGATGCTTTTCGGTAAAGCTGAAGTCATGCTCCCAGCGCTCCGCCAGTACCACGTCGATTTCAAACCATGGGAGCTCAGCCGGAAAAACCACGGTCTCCAGCCCACGCAGCCCTGTGAACATAAATTTCTCACGGAAGGTGAAGTACTCCAGCAGCAACTGATAGCCGCTAAAGCTGCTGCTTCCCTTCGGCCACAGGTCATCATCATCACCAAATCCCAGCGAGGTGAAATACCCGTTGAGCGATCTTCTTTCCATGTCACCCGGCATCCGCAGCCAGAGGCGGGCAGTGTTCATGGTAAAGGCCTCATGCATGGCGCAGGCCAGCGGGGCGTCGGCGTTGAAGTAGAACGGGATCTGGCTGAGATCGGCACGGCTCCAGTCGGCAAGATGGCTGCAGTTAAACCGCAGGCTGATGACCGAACGCCCGTCAGGGTCAGTCAACAGGCGGGCGTGTTCCAGCGACAACGGCTGAAGGGTAATCTCTTTGGTTGTGGTGTACCGACAGCGAGTGCCCTTCTCACCGATCGGCCGCGAGTTCACCTCGAAACCTTTGACTATACGCATCTGCTCTTTCATTTCGCGCCAGTCGGGGGTGAACTCCACCACCGACATTGACGGAATGGTACGCAGGTAGTGCGGCCATAAAAGGCTAACAAGCCCTTCCGTCAGTTCAGGCAGGTCGTCATCAAGCTTTTCACGCAGCCGGCCCATCAGGAAGGCAAAGCCCTCGAACAGACGCTCTACGTACGGGTCGCACGCGTCCGCCTTATCGAGATTGAGCATTGCCGCCTGCTCGGGGTGAGCACGGGCAAACTCTTCGCCGGCCTCCAGCAGGTAGCGCATTTCAGCGTCATAATAACGCAGGGTTAAATCATCCATATTTATTTCTGCTCAATAATTGCCGAATGAATAGTATTATCTAAATGAAATTGTACCGAAGATGTTCCTGAGGGCAGGAACATCTTATTAATTATCACGCTGCCCACATACCGATGGTGGTAGTACATACTCGGCAGCCATCCCCGCCATCCATCAGGGCGGCCGGTGCATTTCACGTAGCCTTTAGTTTCAAGTATCGAAGTGTACGTAAACGAAAAGATGACTGAACTGACGACAAAAACACCAACCAGACCAATAAATACTCTGCTTGTTTTTTTGCATTTAATAACCGCCTGTTCCTCACCGTACCGCATAGCCAAACACCAATATATACATGGAAATAGCAGAATAACCGGAATCATTAGCAGAGCGGAAACAGTCGGTGAAAATACAATGTCACTTCCAAACCCAAATAACTCACTATGTGCATCAGTTGCGAACCACAAAGGACCTAATGATGAAACACACCAAATAATAAGATTCCCAAAAAACCTGTGTTTAGGACTCATAAATCAATTACCTGTGAAGTTAGGTCGCCAATTACTGCCTGTTTATCACTGAAGTAGGCTTTGGGACTCTGGCAAGGGTAGAGCCTATCAATGCTGAGTACAAAGGGAAGGTTCTATGGCATATTTTTTTGCCATACCAGGCATCCAACCTGAAGGGCTCCCCTGGCATTCGGTGTAACCTTTATGCATTAGAGATGTCGCATATATTTCTGAAAAGATGAACATTCCCAGGACAGTTAGCCCTAAGATGATAAACGTGGTTTTCAGTAATTTTTTACCTAATGTAACGGTTATCTGCTTCCCGGTAACAATAACGGGGAAGATCATCGCCAATAACGGTGAGAAAAAAAAGAAAAATGCAGCAGCAAAAACCACCCAAAATGAGAAGTTAATAACATCGGGGTAAGAAAAGTATTCGTGCAACTTAAAAATACTGAGATATGAAAAACCGATGGAAACCACCTGGAAGAATACTACTCCGAAAAATGCAATTACTCGTTGTTTAAAAAGATGCATTGATATTTACTTATCACTTACGTTGCACAAAGACGAATCACGGACATAATGAGTAGCCGTCCCAGGCATCCAGCCTGACGGGATGCCATTGCACTGTAAATATCTTTTTTTTACCAGAACTGTTGGATAAAGCACTGAATATAGAACTCCCATGACAACCAAAGCAATACAGCCCCATTTTAGATAGGCCACATACGCATCCATTTTTTTGAATGCGCATTCTTCCCCTTTGAATAAAAGCAACATGAAATATATGAGTGGAAAGATCATTATTACAGGCAAAACAATAAAAGAAAACGTCAGCCACGAAAAGACGACACCATCACCAAAAGAAAAACAATTATTAAACATATCATTCCCAAGGTAAAAAAAAGGCCACACAACCCCAGGATGAGCAATATAGCTAAAACAGGCCGCACTTTAGTCTCAAGCATCAACACAACCTCCGCTGAAACCTCATTAAATCATTAGTGAACACCACGTTATTATACGGCATTTCTCTACTTTCTTTACCGCCCACAATCGCCCAACGTTAAAGCATATTTTGTCGACAGTGCAGAAAAGGCCCCAACATTTTTATTATGACATTCAACATACCCTTGGCTCTTAACTTCCGAAATATAATAGATGCGAAACAGAGCGCCAGATAAAATAGCCAAAACAAATCCCCAAATTATGACCTTGTTTAAAATGGCTGCTATCTTATACTCCAACCGTCTGCCAAGAAAAACCACCGGAAACCCACTAATAAACACAGGCCCAAGAACAATAGCTGAAAAAGATAAAATAACGCATCCGGTAGAATATTCAAACACATCTGGAAATGACAGGTATTTAATAACCGATGTAACACCCACACAAGTGAATACGATCATCAAAAATGCAATCAGCATATTTAAAAAGAAAAGAATTATTCGTTCTTTCAACGGAAACATTTATTCCAAGCTCCTCAAGCCAACATCACGGATAGCATTTCGGATATAGCGTTTAATTTCTGCCTCGATAACCCTTCGTCCCTTATCAAGCATGCCATCAACATACATAGCCCCCAAATCCCACACTCCGCGCTCAATACCTCTGGCTCTGTCAACAAACTCCTGCTGTGCTGACTCTATATAGGCTACCAGCCTATCCGTAATGCCGTATTCTTTATCAAGAGCATTAAGTATTATTGCTGTACCCATCCCAGCAAATACAACAACGGCTAAAGGCCCAAGAACAAAGGGTAAAAATGCATTAACAGCATAGCCAACGCCCCAAATCACAGCTGACGAAAGACCAACTTTCACGATATCGGTAGCTAATGTCCCCATAAACTCCGCAAGGGATGTTTCATCATTGAGAATGAAATCAACTGTATCAACAGCAGATACATAAATTAACCCCACAATGGCTCCGTCTACAACAGTCTTTGCAAGTCCGTATTTTCCAATTGCCATTTCAATGATTTTTGGGTGTTTCAATGAGAATACTGGGGCATTAAGAGCTTTTCGGATCCCTGGATAACCAGTGAGCTTTATAAGCTCAGTTCCTTTATGGTTAACAAATACGGTTCCTTTTATCCCCATTGCACCCAACTGAGTGACAATCTTTGACGCACTTATTACATCATTAATATTCGTCCAATAGGTTTTTACGATACTGCCAAGAGCGCTCTTCGTAATAGAAGTCCATGTATGCTTAACAAAATCCCATGACGTTATAATTTCAAGGCATTCAGGCAAAGTCAGGATCATCCAAGCCTGTCTGTTAGCTTCCAGCATAGCCCGAAGTTTGTCATCGGGTAAGTGGTGTGTATTTATCAGGACAGGATAATCGGGAACAAACCCTGTCGGCTTTTGCTCACCTGTCAGATAACCTGGCAGTTCAGGGGCGGTCTGCACTGGGGCCGTAAAGCCTGCTGCCGATTCTCCAGCGGAAGCTCCACTGCTCTTCTCGTACGTATCATCCATCATCGACGGAATAAACTTCGCCTTGCAGGGGCAGGTACTGTAGCTGTCGAGGGTTCCGGCCATTCGCCTGTCGTGGATGGTGTCGTTGTCGATGCCACCGGCTATCTTGAAAAGCCCGGCATGTTTACCACAGGTCACACTGTCCTGCTCCCGGGCTACAGGTTTATCAAACAGAGTATGATCCTCTGCGCCCGTGGTGATTCTCCCGCCACAGCTCGTCTTGTCGCCCTGCACCAGATAAAAGCCTTCTGCTGCCATATTTTTCCCTTTAGCTGAATTCTGTCCGGCTTATCCGCACAGCACTGCACTGCTGGCCGGATCGAGCGCAATCAGGCCGGACAGAAGCCTATCCATCTCGGGCTGAAGTCGTGATTTATCGGTTTCACTGCGTGTGGCTTTCATACGTAGCAGTCTGAGGCGGCGCCTTGGGTGTGCAGGTAATGTGGCCACAGCAGGCTAACCAGCCCTTCGGTCAGTTTGGGAAGGTCATCATCAAGCTTTTCACGCAGCCGGCCTATCAGGAAGGCAAAGCCCTCGAACAGCCGCTCCACATACGAGTCGCGTGCCCCCGCTTTATCGAGATTGAGCATTGCCGCCTGCTCGGGGTGAGCACGGGCAAACTCTTCACCGACTTCCAGCAGATAGTGCATTTCAGCGTCATAATAACGCAAGGTTAAATCATTCATTTTTGATAACTTAGAAAATATAAAAAAATCTGCCAGAATCATTTTCATCTTATATACAGATGCCATTATAAAATCGCCAAACCACATCTTTCCTTATTTAAAACAGTTAGCTTACATTACATTTATCATGCATATGATTACCCGTTTCGCCTATTGCTGTTGTGATATCTGTCTTGTGGATTGCGAGTGATGCCGGTGATAACACAGGCTAATTCCAGTATCCCCGCACAATTATGGCAGGCGGGAAAATCACTTCCACGCTCTGTTTTTGGCGTCAACCTTTTGGTGAAAATGACTGAGCTGAGCATTGTCTCTGTATATGTGGCTTTACTCATAGCATCTTCCGTTATTATGTGGTTTGACTTATCAGCTTTTATAAACAAATCATTAAGCGCCTGAACCTCAGCATGCAAACCCGCAATTCCCGCCCTGGTCGGCAGTACATAATTATTACGTTCGAGATGACTTTCAATCAGATATTTCGTCATTGGATGCAAGTGGGTTTCACCATCTGTTTTGTAAAGCTCGTCAAGTTTTGACATGAAAATCCCAACGTTAGCAATACGATAAAAATCATATTCCTTATTTTTGGGTTCAATCGCTGATTTAAGGCGTTTTAATTTCTGGGCGCTAATGCGTTCCTTTCCCTTAAGATACGTGATATCACGATCGGAACCGCATTCATTTGGAATTAATTCAACCCCAGGAAAACAATCTTTACTGGACAAACTGCCTTTTATATTAACAAACTCATCTCTATAAACGTGACTCCCACAAGAATAACCTGCATGTGCAGAATAGTCACTCAAAGCCCTGTTAGTATATTTAAATTTTCCATCTTGTTCTTTCAGCCCTGATGGATGATATTTTTTCTGTTCTTTATAGTTTTCCGGGAAAGATTCAGCAGCCTTAATGATGATTTTGGTTTTCTCTGTAAACTTTTCATATTCCAACGTATATTGCCGACGATATGCTTCGGTCGCTTTATGATCATCGCATTTAAACATAACGGAACTATCCATAAATGTATATTTCTGGTAAGTATCATCCATCATCGACGGAATAAACTTCGCCTTGCAGGGGCAGGTGCTGTAGCTGTCGAGGGTTCCGGCCATTCGCCGGTCATGAATGGTATCGTTGTCGATGCCACCGGCTATCTTGAATAGTCCGGCATGCTTCCCGCAGGTCACACTGTCCTGCTCCCGGGCAACAGGTTTATCAAACAGAGTGTGATCCTCTGCGCCCGTGGTGATTTTCCCGCCGCAGGTCGTCTTGTCGCCCTGCACCAGGTAAAAGCCTTCTGCTGCCATATTTTCCCCTTTAGCTGAATTCTGTCCGGGTTATCCACAAAGCACTGCACTGCTGGCCGGATCGAGCGCAATCAGACCGGACAGAAGCGAATCCATCTCGGGCTGAAGCCGTGATTTATCAGTTTCACTGCGTGTGGCTTTCATGCGCAGCAGTCTGAGGCGACGTGATTTCACTTCAAACAACAGTGCCGGTGTCCACTGCGTGAGGGTGATTGACTGTGCGGCACTGTCGAGCTCACCCAGAAGATGCAGAGCCAGCTCATTCTTGCCCTTCTGCTCAGCCACTCGGGCCATCAGCAAACGCAGTAACCATTTGTCTTTTGTGGCGTCAGTGCCCGGGCGGGTCTGCAGCCAGTAAAGAGTGGCATCCAGACCGTCTGTGTCGGCTTTATCCAGTGCTTCCGGCTCGAGGGCCAGGATATCATTATCCGCCTCACTGACAGCACTGACCGGCTCATCCCGCCAGCCGGACATATCGTCCAGCACGCTCTGGTTTATCCAGTTCAACGTGACCTCATCGGCAAACGGCGTACCGTCATTAAAGGCCAGGGTTTCAAGCCCGGTAAAGCGACGCAGCAACCCTTTCAGGTCGTCGGCGATGATATCAGCCAGTACATCCTGCCCCGATTTCATCAGGGCCTGGTGGACATACCACTGCAAGTCCAGCCAGAGGTGATTGGCGCCACGCGAGAAGGTACTGTCCGCCTGCTCCAGTATCTCCAGCCAGCTCTGCTGCAGGTACAGGCGTTTGAGCATGGCCCGCTGGTCAGCGCGCGGCGGTTCGATGCGCGTTTTCCCTTCGGCATCCGGGGCCGGAATAGCACTCAGCGTGTCATGACGCAGGCTTTTCATCAGTCGGTGCGCGGCAAGCCAGCCATCGGGCTGCTCACGCAGATATTCCGTCAGTGTACGGGCCTGGGCCAGCAAATCCTGGCCGGAGGTAATGCGGTTCAGAACCGGCGCGTCTGGCTCGGCCGTGTGTGTGGAGGTCTGTGAGTGAGCCTTATTGCCTGCATTCTGCGGTACCACTGCATCCACCCCCCCGGCTTTCATCAGGCGAGATTCCAGCGCGCTGTACAGGGCATTCAGCTCTGGCCGTGACGCTTCCGGCGCTGTCTCCAGACTGTCGCGGATGAGCAACAGCGCACCGGCAGTGCGCAGTGCATCGTCGCGTACCACTTCCGGCCAGAGTGACAGGCTGTCCAGAACACGGGAGCCTGCGAGCCACTCCAGGGCCGGTTTACGGCTCCGCTCACGTTGAGGATGAAGCTGCGTTCCATAGCGCTGTAGCAATCCCGCCAGCAGTTCAAGCCCTTCGGCAAAGCCGGTCTCCCCGTCCTGATGCAGACGCGCCCAGCAGTAATAGGTGGCAATCCGGATATCTTTGGCTGTGGTGGTCAGCAATTTTTCGGCAAGCGTGCAAATCAGCCCGGTATCTATACCGGAAAGCTTATTGACCTCCTCACGGATACGCTGAAAATCATCGTCATAGCCGGGGTCTTCTCCGGTCGGACTGGTGTCACTTACCGGTGCAAGCCAGGCCTGCCAGTTTTCCGTGCGTGTCTGCGCCTGTTGCCGCAGCTGCGTGTCGTCAGCGTGACAGGCCGCGACCAGATTCTGCAGTGTGCTCATTATTCCACTCCATCCATGTCACTGTTTCCGGTGTTGGCCATCAGCGCCTGCGCGGTGGCCGCGCTGTCGACACTGAAGATCTGATCCGGCAGCGTGAATCCGCGCAGATCCAGCAGCGCCAGCGGACCTTTTCCGAGTTGTGAGCGCAATACCCACTGCAGGGTTCGACCGTCCGGGGCAGTAAAACTCATCATCCACTGGCTGCGGTCAAGCTGCTCGCGCTTACCCTGGTCCAGCCAGCGAATGAACCCCCATGTCCCGCTGTAATCCCCGAACAGGCGTGTACCGGCGTTGGTCGTACTCCAGGTCAGCATCGTCCCGGGCTTGTAAGTCTCTCCCGGCCAGCGGAAACTCTGCCAGTCAGCCATCTGATTGAAATAGTGCAGCGGCTGGCCATCTATGATCAGCTGTGTTTCGACCACCTGCGGTACAGGGCGCGCCTGCAGCTCAAAGCTGATGCCCTGGCTTCCATCGGTGAACAGAATGTCTGACAGCTGGCTCAGTTGATTAATCGACCGTAGGAAAGCCGGGTTAAAGCTCAGCCCCTGGCTGTTGACCTTATCCGGTACCCACTGGCTGCCCTCTTTGTGCAGTACCCCGCTGAGCTCTGTGGTCAGGAAGCGCTCAATACGTCCGCTGTCCTTGCGCAAAAACTCAGCCAGCATTGGCAGGGAGGCATCACTTTTGCTCGTCGCAAACGGGAAACGTCCGTCAAAAGCGGTGTGCCAGTTCGTCACCACTGACCGGCTCCATTTGTCATTCAGACTCGCTGCCGACGGCTGAAGCACGGTCTCCCAGGCCTGGGTCAGTGGCTGAACAAACATCGTGCTGCCAAAACCGCTCCACTCTTCGCCAAGGCTTGCCGAAATCAGACTGCCGTACTGCTGGGTGCCGGTCAGATCGACGCTTTTGCCCTGAAATACGGTCTGCGCCAGAGTCTGCATCATCGCCTGCGGGTCAGAGGCACTGGCCACCTGTTGCAGAAGCAGACGCACGCGGGTGATGCGGGTCAGATACGTCTGCAGGCTCAGTGAGGTGTCAGCCGACATGACGTTGCTGCCTTTGTTTTTACCCAGAAGCTGAAGCAGCGTGCCAAAGGTTTCATCCAGCGGGCCCTGCGGGCCAGAGGCAGACTGGTCAATGGCAGGTTTGTCCTGCCCGCCTACGAGGTCTTTAGCCGATTTGATGATGGAATCCGAAAGGCCTTCGCTTTGCTGGCCAGTCTGCCCCTGCCAGGCGAGGGTGTTCATCAGGGCAATCAGTGGCGACTGCCGGACATCACTCATCAGCGTCAGCTGGTCGGTAACATCAGCAATGTTGTTTGCCGGATTAAGTCGCAGGCTGTTGAGGAAGCTCAACCAACTGCCAGCAAAGTCGGTGAAGTAACGTTGTGTCAGGCGTGCTTTCAGGGCTTCAGACGACAGGTCTGAGGAAACCGCTTTCCGGTTGTCGCTCAGCACCCAGTCAATTTCATCCCGGCGGAAATTTGCGGCCTTTTCGATGGCCTGCTGAATGCCCCCTTCCCACGCCTGGCGGGTAAACATGCCTGGCACCACTTCCTCAGTGGTGAACAGTCGCCGCGCATCGGTACCGCCGGTCATATCTTCCAGAGAGACATCGGCAAAGTTACGACGCACGGATTTGAGCATGTTTTCATACAGGGTGCTTTCAGCGTTACGCCGTCCGATTTGCTGTAACAACACCTGACGGCTCTGGCTCACCAGCTGCGCATCCGGCGTGATTTTCCACTGTGGCTGTTTTGGCAGTTCGGAAATGTAGAAGGCCCACAAATCCGGCGACAGGCTTTGCCACAGGCCGGTTGAAATGCCCATCCGCGTCGGCTGCACGGCTTTCATGGTCTGAGCATAATACGCGCCATCGGCTTTATCCGGACGGGCCATCATCAGCCATGCCTTCAGCTGGTCATAGCCCGGCTTCGCCAGCTGTGCCCGCTGGTCGCTGCCGGGAGCGGAGCCAGCCAGCACGCTGAGCTTCTGCGTCAGGGCGGCATTTGCCGGGTCGCGGATCAGGCGGTTGTTCGCCACGCCGTACCAGGGCAGCATCGCGTCGAGCTGCTGCTGATTATGGTCCAGACCGAAGCGCTGATACCATGGCGCGCCGTCCTGAATACGGTGCTGCAGGCGGCCGGCGTCATTACGCAGGGTATGCAGAGCCGTCAGCTGATAATCCGATACGGAGGGATGCTCCACCAGAGCATGCGCCTGCTGCGCCACAGAGACAATCTGCAGGCGGTTGACCGCAAACGACAGCAGCGTCCCCGCCCCCCAGACACCGATAATGGCCATCAGCGTCCAGGCCAGCGTCTGCTCCCGGGCCATACCGACGCGGCGGCCACGCACGCGGGTGCAGTCATCCACAATCCCCTGCCAGGTTACCGGCAGGGTCAGCGCATGGCGTTGTGATTCCGGGATATATTTCTCAGCCTCGGCAGGTGCAGCACCGACTGTTTCTCCTGCGATAGCGGCAGGTTTATTCTCCGGCAGGCTGAACATCAGGCCACGCAGCGGAACGCGCTGCTGTGAGGCAGGCAGCCATGGCACCAGTTGCTGAGCCCAGCGAGTGATACCGCCGTCTTTAAGGTGCTGGCCCAGGCGCAGCAGGAAATCGTGACCATTGCTCTCAGCGACCTGACTCACGCCCTGCGTTCGCAGGGCCGGCAGCATCAGCTCAAGCTGGCGGGTAATATCGTCAGGCCTGGCACGCAGTGGGAAACTGGCCCCTACCGCCTGTTCAGTGCGTTTTGCCTGCGACCACTTGCTGTCACACAACTGCCACAGCCAGACCGGCGTGGAATAACGGAGCAGTTCACTGATTTTTTCCAGTCCGCGTAAATCGTTATCACTAATCTGAGGGGTGAGATTAAGCGACCGCGGCATGACGCGTACAATACCGTCAAGTGGACGACCGCGGCGCAGTTTACGCAGCGCGGCGTATTTTTCCTTATCGGGCTCAGCAGTCAGACTGCCGCCGTAAATCAGAACGGTACGGTTACCTTCAAGCCACTGGTTTTCCTGCAGGCCAGGTACCAGCAGTTCGATTGCCACCTCATCGCCGGTGATTAACAACAGACGGGTTTTACGACGCCAGTAAAGGCCAATACGGGCGCGAAGATGTCCCCGAATCTTGTTACACATGGCCACCGCAGGGTGAACAGGCGCTTTATCACTTTCCCGTTTCTTTTTCTCATCATCACCGTTGGTGTTGTCGACAAGCGCATTAAACTCCTGCTTACCGGCACTTCGTACCGCCGCCAGGAGCACCACGGATACAATAAGGGTGCAGCCTGAAATACATCCGCCGGCGATAAGCCAGTAAATTTGCTGCTGACTTCCGTCTTCAATCCCTGCTATGTCCGGATGCTTCCAGAGCATGAACGTCATAACGGCTAACAGCAAAAAGAAAATCAATGCGACAGCAAGATAGCGGCCTTCCGTAGTCTTCGGTGCTAAAGGTAGCTTCACGGATCCATCTCCTGTCGGGAAGCAATCGGGGTAATGAGCGTGCTCCACAGCACATTCTGTGTGGTATCACCGCAGATAATCATCTGTGGTGACTGAGTTTGTAGGGCGATTTCAGTGGCGGCAGCGATAGCCAGCCAGGGGGCCGCGGCACCGGCATGTCCCATAGATGTATCGAGCGAAATGACGGCTTCGTCTTCTACAGTCTGCGTAGGGTGCACATTCTGGCACTCAATAACTTCTGCACGCTGCTCACCCGTCAGCCCGGCAAGCCATAAATTTTTCACGATATTTTCTTTGAGCGGGACGTTATAGGCGGCCATATTCATCCCCTCCCTCAGCTCACCGGTAGGAGCAGCATCTGGCCGATGCAGCAACGCGAGAGGTTCGAGTGCCTCCTGGGTCAGGCGGTTGCCAAGAAGCAAAGCAACGGCTGTTTCAGCAGTATTATTTGAAACAGCCGGATCAATCTGGAGACCAACAATCAATAACATCGCATCATCTTTAATGCGGTGATCCAGCCAGTGGTTGACTACCCCCGGCCCATTGCTGTCTGTGTACTCAAGCGCGCAGGTTATGCCACTCTCCTGCCAGGCTTCCTGCCAGATTTTTCTGACAGCAGAGAGTGGCAGAGATGACGAGACATCGAGGATGACAACAAGCGAAGCGTTCTCAGGAAACTGGTGAACTGGAAGATCGGCAATAAGCTCAGAGAACAAACGTGATATAACCAATCCAAGAGTATCTTCTGGTTCTGCCGTAATACGGCTCAGCCTCCTGCTTTTTTCGCCTTTCCAGTCCGACTGCGAAATGATAATGCTGTGATTATTGAGCATATCATCAGCGACAGAACGCTGTTCGTCTTCCTGATGGGCTGTAATAAATGTCGTATTCAACACCTGAAGCGCACGACGAGCCCTACGGGTCTCACTCAAGATCCATTGCTCCCGACGCCGGTCAAAACCATTCGCTTTACTGTCCTGTAATGACCAGGCCCACATGCGAATAGTGAAACACACAATCCACACAACTAATGGTGTGCCAATGGCCAACATCCAGAAGTGACTGTTATCGATGTATCGTCCGAATATCCGCATAAGAATCACGCTGATGGCCAGCATCGCAACCAATACGGCAAGCCAACGGGATATTTTAGGTGGAACTTGCCGGGGATAACATTTCGGAAGATCTTTCAGGGAATACGACATTCACACTCTCATGCTTTAAAATTTCCAAATTTTAACTAAGGCTAGTCACCATCAAATGAAATGCTCTCAAGCAATTTCAATGTTTCTTTAGATAGATCTTCACCTTTATTATCCGAAGAATTAACACCAGAACCACATATGGCATTATTTTTATGTATCAAACAAAAATAAACACTCTGGCCTAGCGTTCCATCTTTAAGTTTCGCCATGGCATTAACAGCCATAAAACCAGATGCATCTTTGCTTTTAACTTGAAATAGAGATAGATGATTTTCCTTCCCATTTTTCACATATGTAGCATCCGGAATTGATTTCCATACCTTATTCATGTAGTCATAAACAATTTTATTATCAGCGGCACTAACGCTGCCCCCCTTGTTGTTAACTTGCTGTACATCATATCCTGCTTCAAATGCTTCACCAGAATACAGGCAAGTCCACTCCGATATTGGTGATTTTTTTTGGAAGTACTCATCATCAGACAATGCGGGGTATTTAAAATCACTAAAATGCATATTGCATGCTTCAAAACTGGATGACGAAGAAATGTTGGCACTTGAATCAGATGACAGGGTTCTAGTTACAGATACAAATCCTGCGTTAGCAGCAAGAACAGAAGCCATAGAGAAAGAACTGAAACCGATAATGAA
The DNA here is from genome assembly GCF_900177785.1 of Cedecea sp. NFIX57. Classification (NCBI taxonomy): domain Bacteria; kingdom Pseudomonadati; phylum Pseudomonadota; class Gammaproteobacteria; order Enterobacterales; family Enterobacteriaceae; genus Cedecea; species Cedecea sp. NFIX57. The sequence continues at coordinate 51,819 of NZ_FXAS01000018.1, forward strand.
TGGCATGTAAACTTTTTTCATAACATTACGTCCTGTGCGTACATCCTTTCAGGGATGTCCTAATGACTATGAAATTTCACTTTTCCCCAGACTTCGACTATTGGTACAATTTTTCAATTAAATTTTTCTTTAACTCCATCTCTCACGCTTACATATCGAATGCAGTTATTTAAGATTTTTGAGTGGGATAGAGCATGACTTTGGAGTGTTATCGTCATAAATCATATTAATCAGATCATGACCTTCAACCCTTACGTTAACAAAGTTATCGCCACATGTAGGCTTTATCTCTTTGAATTTTTTGTCAGCAGGGGAAAAGACAAATAATCTATAGATTTTATAAGTGCCCATTCCCTCATCCAGATGCCAAATACTAAAATCTTTATAACCATCACGATTGTAATCTTCAAATGTAATGTGATTTTTTCTCCGATGACACATCAACATTTTCTAGATTAATCTGCTTGCCGGCTTCTAAAACTGATACTTCCAACGAATCATTATCTTTCAGCAAAACCTTTGCAGAAATATTTTTCGCACTATTAACATCTAAAATGCAATTATCACATCCAATTGCAATCTTTGTAAAAATGCACAGGAAGAAAAAAATATATTTCATGATAGTATCATTAGGAATTTTGAGTGCTTCTCCAGCAGGGCTTACACGGGCTGTTGCTCAAGGATATCTATTAAATTCCCACGAGCTATTTTTCTCGCACGTTTCAAAGTTATTATCATCCGTAGGATCAAATTCTGACCCAACTCGCTTCAAATTTCCATTTGCAAGATTAAAAAACAACCCCTGATTGGTTCCGATATAGGCGAGATTCTTTCCTTTTATAAAATCAATGCTAAAAACACCTTCACTCACACTCTGTTCAATTTTTTTATATCTGCGCTCCAAATACATTTGTATCCTGAGGATTGCCCTCATTAATTATTTTCGGCTTACCCCAGAGAATTATTTTATCACCACTACATTTAACACTATAGCCATTGATAACAGTATCAAACTTAAGAGTCTTTGTATGATTGTTAATGTCAACGGTTATCGAGTCAGTACCATTTAATGTAACTCCTGATGCATATGCATTAAATGAAATAAAAAAACCGGCAATTGTTGAAATAATAAGGTTCATTTGTTAGTCAATCTATATATGAGGTACTCTAATTACCCCCTTCTGCGACAGTGCCTCTACAATAAAATAATATGTAGTGTATTAATAAAATCTGTCAGCTTGAGCTCTATTCATTATCAACGCGATCCTAGTGTAAATTAGCATCACCACTGAGTTTTATTTAGCACACTCCTCAGCGTTTTTCCCATCCACAGATAAACTCTCGAGGTCTTTTATTTTAATTTTTCCTGCAGCTAATTTTGAACTAAAATCTTTTGAGAAGCAAAAATAATTGTCAGAATAAAAATATATTTCTTCAGTTTTATCTGGTGTATCACCTTCTGACTGATATAAAGCCTCGGTCACATACCATTTAATATCTTTGTTACCTTTAATAATCTGCATTCTATCGATACCGAGGCATGGTTCAGAATCTTCGGCATATCCAGATTTATAATTCCTGTTTGGTATGAGATATTGATCATTAACTTTGAGCACTACGTTACACCGACTGTATGGCTCATCTTTACCAGGTAGTCCTTCGCGATTAAAAGCAAATGGGTATGCGTTCCCTTTACCTAACTTCTGGAAAATATAATAAGGCGGGAAACCGGTGTCAGGTGCATCAATTTGATATACTTGTGATAGGCCGTAAGGTTCTCCATCCTTGAAGGTATAGCTTTTAACTGCCGATGACACATCTACATCATTCGCAGACGCACCCAATGAAAAAAAATTAATGGCACTAACAAAACCCAACAGTAAAATTGTATTATTCATAATTAACCGCCATCTCACTTGCACTGTCTGGTGTAATCAACAGTGATTTTTACAGTACTACGACCTTTTTGTACTTGAACTGTTTCTTTGGCATTTCTTGTTACGACATCATTTAAATAGTAGAACGCATACCGTGTATAGGCCTGTCGTTCAAAATATCCATACCCGCCACCATTAACTAGAACTGAACATCTACCAATTGATTCTGACGTAATTCCATTGTCCGGGGCTCGATTAATATTAATTTCGTGACTATGATGTTTTGAAACCCAATAAAAACCAGCACTATCAGTTGCACAAAAAGAATCTTCAGCAACAATTTTAGGATCGTAACGTGGGTGCCATCTTTTTAATAGTTCATCGTCAATAACCGTGTGTTTTTCATGGGTGTGTTTATCTACAACTGTCTTTCTTGGATCTGCCCAGTAGTGTTCACTTACATTTGTTATTCGACTATCATCGTAAACATACCCTGAAGTTTCATCAGGTAACTTCACTTTCGTTCTAAATTTTCTATAGTCATCGAAATTTTGTGGCCAAGTTAGCTGCATGAAACCTCTGCCATAAAATGGCTGATAATACTCAGCCGCTGGGGATACAAACTTTCCTTTGCTATTTTTCTGCCCCTTTCCGCCTTCAGTCATTGTCCTGAGCATTCCAGTCTCAATATAAATCTGTCCTAAAAATGCAGAACGTCTTGGCGGGGATATTATATTGTACTTATTACACGTATTGTTAAAATCTTTCACATACTTCTCCCACCTACCAAACGAAGTAGCCCATGGAACTGTCACATTAACTGGTTTGCTGGGGTAGCCTTCATAATATTTCCTTGGAATCAAGGAGGAAATTTCTTCATGGCTAAGCCAGCCGCACGCTCTCAAATTATTTATAAGTTTGGTGGGATTGAAGTGCCAAAGGCTTCCGCTGCTGAATGCTGATTCAAAGCACAGCGCTTCTGCATGAGCTTTGAATTTTGCGTAATCTTCATCCGTCATCGGATCATGCTCTTCACTTCCCGTTTTCAGCCACGAGAAGCGGGTGTCGATCGTACTTTTTTCCCATTCAAACGGGAAATGACAGATTAACTTTCCACACTGGTTATCGAACTCACTATCTTCCTGCAGCTTCTTGATAATGGCTGAATTACACTGGCTATCGCTATCAGTATCGTCATCAACCATCTGCCAGCCCGTCCAGTGAGGGAAATCAGCGTCACTAAACTTTTTAATACCGGAATCAGCAAGATTGACTACCCCCTTTCCCCCCGGGTAATTGACCATCATCCATAATGGAGCGTCTGCCGGTACCAGGGTTTCATTGTCCGTGTTGATTACCCGCCCAAAGCGAAGTAATTCGAACCCAGCACTCGGGCTTTCCTTATAATTCCGCATCGCGGTTTTATAGAGATTGTATTCGTAATCATTGCCATCAGCATTAACCAGTGGCTCGCCCAGCAGATCATATTTCCCGTCAACCTGCGTATTTTTCTGCCGCGTTACCATCGTGCAGTTGCCTTGGGCCAGAGTCATGCTGGCATACAGAGGCGCATTGCTGGTATAGAGCTCAGAAAGTCCGGTGATAGACGTGCTGTTATCTGCTGGGGCCTTGTCATAAAACTTTGTCTGCGGAGGCAGATAAAAGTGAATATCACCGTAAACCGCATCAGTGCGGCCATTCTTCGAAATATCCAGTTCTCCTGATTTCCTGCCCGTCAGCTTGCTGATGTTGTCGTCATCGCAGAAAATCTGGAAATGGAAAGCATTGACTCCATCCACCATGCCCGGAAGGCCTAACGGATCCTTACGGTAAACTTTCTCACCGGCTTTAACAGTTTCAGCCAGCGACTTCAGGTGCATGTATAGGGAGTAGAAAGCCACTTTTGCTTCATCACCGCTACCGATCTCGGTTTCATGCTTTATCAGCACATAACCATCATCACTCCCCTTTGTATTGGGTTTATCGGCGTTGATGTTAAATGGTGCCTGATCGCGCTTGTCTGAGCTTTTGCGGAGTGAAACTACGGTACCATCCGCTATCGCCCGCACGCTCTCAGCAGGTCTCCCTTCGTCAGTCTGACGTATATGTATTCCGCCATGCCACGAACCATAACCGTTAACCGGATACCCACGGCGGTCAACTACGGTCATGACTCTTTCAATCCAGGCCGCATCAGTTTCATGGGCATCTTTCGCTTTCAAAAGCGGTGGGCTGATAATCATAAACTGACTCCTTGTCAGGAAAAGCTGAATTTACTGGAAGGTTCTGTGGTATCAGGAGCCACATTCGGGAAGTCTTCTGGCTTGTTAGCCTTTTCTTTTCGTCCGTAATGCCCGGCTTTAGTCCGGTACTCCCCCTGTGTGGCAGATTCAATGCCATTGGCATCGAGGGTGATATAGCTTCCACCCCCGTTGATCGTGACCTGCTTCTTGGCAATAATCTCGATACGATCTTCGGTACTGACGACGCTGATTTCTCCACGAGCGATAAGCTCCATCAGGTCATTCTGTGCCTGGATTCTCACCGGCCCCTGGTTCGCGATGAGCTTGATCCCCAGCTTACGAACAAACACGCTCAGGGCATTACCTACCCCGACGAACAGATTTTTCACCACGCCGACGTCGGCATTTTTACCGGCAGTGGCTATCAGGTTCTGCCCGGCTGATACCTGCAGATGTTGTCCGCTGGTCAGCGCCATTCCTTCCGGCGCACTGAGCAGCAGTACTGATTTTTTAAGGTCTGTCAGCTGCTGTTCCAGCAGCTTGATTTGCGCCTGGAGATCGGCCGGGTTCGCGGTCGCCTTCTGCGCATCATCGGAGATAGACGTCATCTGCTCCCGGGCATCACCCAGATTGCTGACCGCTGGCTGCATCTCCAGCACCTGACCCTGTGCTTTCGTCTGGCCATCAGCGCTGATGAACATCCCTTTCTGTGCCCGGATGGCTCCCCAGCTGTCGGTTCTGAGTTCAAAACCCTCACCGCGCTTCTGCTTCTCCGCATCAACTAAATGTCCGAGATTCAGCTGACTCTTGCCGCCGTACTCGGTGGAGACCTTGATATGCTCCTGGTTACGGCTGTCATCGAGGCGGATTTTGTTGTTCGCCGGGGTGCGCAGGACGTTACGTTTGTAGTTTCGGATAGTGACATGGTCACCGTGGGCTGAATCGTGCAGCACGCCCGAGATGTACGGTCTGTCCGGATTACCGTCCTCAAAACCAATCGCCACTTCGGTGCCTGCCAGCAGCGGCAGGTGCAGACCGTAGGTGTCACCGGCATACGGGCGTGACTGGCGCACCCACAGGCTCTCAAACCCGGTTTCCCAGTTATCACGGTCAAACAGCATGTTGACGCGATAGCGGCCGTCTTTATCGATGTGGCCGTAGGTGTCGTTCTCGGTGGTGCTCGTGACGCGTGCCGGCAATGTGCCGGCCATCACCGGGCGTGAGCCAGGCTCAGGGCGGAAACTAAAATCAGTGCTGTCCGGGATGCCGTCTAAGTTGACGCCAAAGTCTTCATCACGGCGCGCATGGCTGTGCATCGCCGTGACGACCACGCCCTGAGCAAACACATCTGCCACTTCGTACCCGCCGGCGACTTTCAGTACCTGACCCGGAGAGAGGGTCGGGCAGCTGGTGATGGCATGAGTCTGCGTCTGGCCATTCAGATAACGCTCATGACGAATGCGGGCAAAAAAGGCTCCAGACTCCGGGGCCGGATTGCGGTCATAGGTACTACCCGGTGTCAGATAGTTATCCGCATAGTGATAGGCATCACCGTAGGTGGTGGAATCCCCGCGGGTCGCATCGACCTGGGTGTTCATGTCATCCGTAGCCTGGCGATAGTTGTAATCACGGGTGCTGACCTGCTTCTGCACCACGTTATGATGGCTCTCCATGCCCCAGACCGAGTCCACACCGTCCGAATGTTGTCCTGATGGCGGAACCGATGGCAGTGTCAGGCCTTTTTCATACCCCTGCTGACCGTCATAAAACTCCACGACGTCGATGTTCAGGCGCGTATCAGTGGTAAAGCGGAACCAGATACCCACCTCACCCAACAGGCGGGTAATAAAGTGCAGGTCATCCTCACCGTACTGCATCACCTGCTCACGACGCGAGTACTCTTTTGAGAGTGAGAACAGAAAATCCTGACCGCGCATGTTGTGACGCTCGCGCAGAATTTTTTCAACGATTTGTGGGACCGACATGTCCTGATAAATGACGTTCTGGTGCGAACGATCGAGCAGCGCCAAGCGTGGCTGGAGCGTCAGGGCATAGTGGGTTTCATCTTTTGAGGTGTTGAGACGTTCAAAGCCGCTCACCACTCCCTGAAGAATTCGCACGGCCTGCTGCATTTTGATGCCGTAACCCTGGTCCACCGGGGCCTGCAGCGTCAGGGAGGCTGCTTTTATCAGCATCATTTCTTTGCTGATGCCATGGTCAGCGCTTGTGAATTCAATACGGTAACTGAACGGCGTGCTCAGGGCTTCATCGCCTTCAAACGCCAGTACATCGAGCTCTGCGTCACATCCCTTCACCGACAACTGGTGATGGTTGTGGCTGAATCTGATCGGGGGATTACTGCTCATGCGTGCACTCCTTGTGTACGGTCAAACTCCAGCCCGATACCCTCTTCCTCACTCCAGCTAAGGCATAGCGACTGTGGTTTCTGTTTCGCCGCCATGTGGGTCAGCAACTGCTGACTCAGCACCGGCAGAATTTGTTGATTGAGCAGACTGTCGACGTTGCGTGCGCCGGTGTCCGGCAGCAGGCAGGCGGCAGTGAGTGCGTCATACAGGCTCTCATCAATCTGCATGGTCAGACCGTAGTGACGATGTAAGCGCTTGCTGACCTGTGACAGCTTCATTTCCACAATGGTACGCATGGCAGCTTTCGCCAGAGGGCGGTAAATCACGGTCTGGAAACGGGCCAGCAGTGCCGGCTGGAAGTGGTCGCGTAAAATTGGGCGCAGCAGCTCCTGCAGATCCGCTTCGGTCGCTTCCGGCTGTTCGTCCAGCAGCTGCATCAGGTGATCGCTGCCGAGGTTGGAGGTCATCAGGATAACGGTGTTGCGGAAGTCGATTTCACGCCCTTCACCGTCGCGCATAAAGCCCCGGTCGAACACCTGGTAGAACAGGTTCATGACGTCGCGGTGCGCCTTTTCCACTTCATCAAGCAGCACCACGCTATACGGGCGCTTACGTACCGCTTCGGTGAGAATGCCGCCCTGACCGTAACCCACGTAACCCGGAGGCGAGCCTTTCAGCTGCGACACCGTGTGCGGCTCCTGGTATTCGGACAGGTTTATGGTGATGAGGGATTTCTCACCGCCGTACAGCACATCCGCCAGCGCCAGCGCGGTTTCGGTCTTACCGACACCACTCGGGCCGACCAGCAGGAACACACCCTGCGGACCATTCTCTGACGTCAGCCCGGTCTTCGCCGCGCGCAGGCGCTGGGCGATAGCCTCAAGGGAAATATTCTGACCGACGACACGGCGGCCGATTTCATTTTCAAGCGTCAGCAGTTCGGTCTGCTCGTCTTTCATCAGGGAAGACAGCGGTATGCCGGTCCAGTCGGCAATCACGTTGGCAACCGTGCGGGTATCCACATCCACCTGAACCAGTACGTCGCCCTGCCGTGCCTGCTCCAGCTGCTGCTGCAGGTCGGAAATTTCAGCCTGCTGGCTGATGTCCTGGCGGCTCGCCATCAGCTGCTGCGCCAACGCCTTTTCAGTGCTGAAACGCGATTCCTGCTCCGCAATACGCGCTTTCAGTTCAGCCCGCTGCTGTTCAATGGCACCTAGGCGGTCACCATGGCGGTTGCTGCCGGCGGCGATATCTTCCAGCAGCGCCTGCTCTTCCAGTTCCAGGGCGGTCAGCTGTGCTTTCAGGCGCACAATTTGTTCCGGCACGGTATCGAGACTCATGCGTACGCGCGCGGCCGCGGTGTCGAGCAGATCAACGGCCTTGTCCGGCAACTGGCGTCCGGTCAGGTAGCGACGGGACAGTGTAACGGCCGCACGGACGGCATCATCGGTGATGTGCACGTTATGGTGTTCTGCGTAGCGGGATTTCAGTCCACGCAGCATCAGACACGCGGTGTCGTCGTCCGGCACGTCGACCTTCACCATCTGGAAGCGACGCTCCAGGGCGGCATCGCGGTCGAAGTACTGTTTGTACTCGCTCCAGGTGGTCGCGGCGATGGTGCGCAGTTCGCCGCGCGCCAGTGCCGGCTTCAGCAGGTTGGCCGCATCCGCGCCACCCGCCTGATTACCGGCTCCAATAATGGTGTGGGCTTCGTCGATAAACAGCAAAATCGGTACCGGAGATTGTTGTACCGCATCAATGACATTTTTCAGGCGCTGTTCGAACTCGCCTTTCACGCCAGCCCCTGCCTGCAACAGACCGAGGTCAAGGGTACGCAGGATGACTGGCTTGAGCGATTCAGGCACGTTGCCCTCTGCTATACGCAGCGCCAGACCTTCAACCAGCGCGGTTTTACCGACACCTGGTTCACCGACCAGGATTGGGTTGTTCTTACGACGGCGCGAGAGAATGTCGACCATCTGGCGGATTTCAGTATCACGGCCGAATACCGGGTCAATTTTGCCCTCTCTGGCTTTGGCGGTGAGATCGAGGGTGAATTTATCCAGCGCGTTCTGCAGCGCCGGGTTCAGTTCGCCTTCTTTCAGCCCTGCACCGACCGGGCGGCCAACAAACTCCACCTCACTGCCATGCTCCTGGGCCAGTTCAGCCTCAAACTGCAGCTCCGGGCGTTCATCAGATTGTGCATCCAGCAGCGGGCGCAGGCGGGAAAGCTGACTCATCCCGAGCGTCAGCAGTGGCCACAGACCGTCGCAGTGAGCAAGCCGTGGGTTTTCCGTCAGCGCCATCAGCAGGTGTACGCTACGGATACTTTCCTCTCCGGCTAGTGAGGCCTGCATCCAGGCTTCCTGCATCAGTTTCTGAATATCTGCGGACAGCTGCGGGCGGCTGCGTACCGAACGCGGTTGATTATCCAGCCAGCCGAGCAAATCCTGCCACAGTGCATCCATATCCCACTCGTAGCGGCGTGCCAGCACTGTCAGGTCACCTTCCCCCTGTTCGAGCAGCTTCAACAGCCAGTGCTCCGGCATAATTTCCGCATGGGCACGGGTCTGGCAGAGCGAAGCCGCCCCCTCCATCGCACGGGCACAGTAAGGGTTCAGACGTCGCAACAGGATGGCTGGATTTTCCATGAATCTCTCTCTTTGTCGGTTCCTGGACACGCTACCGCCCATCGCTGTTTCCCGTGACGGGGACCAAAGCGCATACGGTCAGGCTGGCAGTTTGTGGGTTTCTTTGCTGAAAGCCCGTTTCATACAGGCACTCAGCAAAAAACTGCGGACAGGAAACCCCGTCCGCATCGGGCTTACGCGGTGGCGCGTTCGTTCCAGGAATCGGAATGAATGATGTTGCCGTCTTTGTAGGTCCAGGTGATTTTTTCGTAACGCAGTTCAATGCGCTCAAGGTGGTTGTGCTTCTCTTTAGAAGGATCCTTGATGTCATACATTTCAGGATTCACTTTCACCACTTTCACGTTTTCCAGTTTGGTGTTGAAGTACTCCACTTCCTGGCCCGCATCGTTGATTTTGTACCACTTGAATTCCGCAGACTTGAGGGTCTGACCGGTGGTCACCGCCTTGTAGAGGTACGGGCTGGACGAGTCGATTTCCTTGGTGAACAGGAACGGGGTGTGGATACGGGTACCAGTCAGCTTGCCGGTGTTGTTGTCAGTCGGGATGTACAGGTTATGCTGCTGTGCAACCACTTCGATGCTGCCTTCACGATCCTGAACGTCCACAGAACCTTTGATGTCCGCACCACCATCGTCTTTCAGCCAAAGATAAACAGGAATTGCCATGGAATTACTCTCCATTGTGTTGTGATGCGCCATCATCCTGCGATGACGCCTGGGTGTGGCCCGGTATCTGACAGGCACTGGCCTGCGGTACCAGACTGATTTCGACACGGCGGTTGAGCGCGCGCCCATCCGGGGTGTCATTGGTTGCGATCGGACGGCTCTCGCCATAGCCCTGCACCGCAAAACAGCTTTCCGGTACATCACCGGTATCACGCATCCAGTTGCGCACCGCTTCGGCACGCTTGAGTGAAAGCGTCTGATTGAGTGTTGGATTGCCGGTGTTGTCGGTATGCCCGGCGACCACAATCAGCCAGCCCGACTTCGCTTTGATACCGACCAGGGAGTTGACCAGCATTTTGGTGGAGCCAGCCTTCAGCACGGATTTGCCGGAATCAAACAGCGACATGCTGTCGAGACGGACAATTTTTGGTACCGGTTGTGGTTTAGGTGGCGGCGGTGGAGGCATATACGAACGGATCGCATCCAGCACAGGCATTCGCAGACGCTCCCCCTGATACAGACCAAGGCCCATCCGCGCCGGTACGCCATTGCGCGCCCAATCATCCAGCTCTGCAGCATCGTCACGCAGAACGGCAATGGCATCGGCTTTGGGTCCGAAATCATGCATCGGGATACGGTCATAGCGGGCAATATCGAAGCTCACTCGCTGCAGCAGCTGGCGATTGTTCCAGCCACTAGTGAGCAGCGCAGCAATGGCCGCCAGCGTGAAAATCCCGAGCGCACAACGGAAGGCTCGCCCACGCGGCGTCAGGCCTCGCCCTTCGGGTAGCAGCGGCAGGATAAAATCCGGGAAGGGAGAGATAACCGTACTGTCCGTTCCTAACGGTTGCCAGCCCGCCACCTGCTGCATCGCAGTGTGACGGGAAAGCCACGCAGTCCAGACAGATGTGGCCAGACTTCCGGCCAGGATCGGTCCCATTCCCCACAACACCGCGCCAGGTGCAATGACAGGAACGTCGGGGTTCTCATCCATAAAGACAGCATTGACGTGCTGATGGAACCAGCTCATCAGGCTGTTCATCAGCACCTGTTGCTGCATCGCAGGCGACCCACCGGTGGTGACCCATGCAGCGATTGAACCCGGCGCTGAAGACTCACGCCAGACCCTCCCCCCTTCCCTAGGGATAGCCGCCTGCCAGAGCAGATCATTCGTCATCTCGCTGCCAATCTGCCCATTCAGAACCAGCGGCACAGAATGGCCCGTCTCTTTACGCAACTGGCTGATTTGCCAGCGCAGGGCCAGCAGACGACTGGTAAGCCGCTCGCTGTCGGCGTGTTTCTGCGGACAGACGCTGACCATCACCGACAGGTTGCGACCCCAGTCAGGTCGCAACCACAGTACCTGGCGGGCGACCTGCTCCAGATCCTGATGATCCTCCACGCGGATCCAGCAGCCCTGCGTGACCGTAAGCACCGGTGACTGCTGCATACATGCCAGCGGCAGATCGCCACAGACCAGCACCACGGGCTGACGGTAAGTGGCTTCCGGGAGGCCATCCAGACGCAGGGTGACGTCATGCTCCGCACGACGACTGCCGACAGTCCAGAACGCCAAGATAAGCCCCAGCATTGCCAACAGAACAAGCACAGAAACCAGTCGGGACACCGGCAGGAAGCCCAGGCAGACCACTGCACTCAGCAGGGCGGCCCACAACGCAAGCCCGCGCTGTTGTGCAGGACTCATTTCACGGTTCCCGGCAGCAGGGTCAGCAGTGTCTGATCCAGCCAGTGGCTCAGTCCCCACCACAGCGCAGCAACCACCACCACGCTCAGGCCAATACGCACGGGCCATGACGCCAGCCAGCCGCCCATTCCCCGTCCGGTACGGCTTTCCGCCAGCACCGGATGGGTTTGTGGATAGCTGAACGGCGTGACATGTTCACTGAGCGCGTTGACGAGTTTCTGGCGCTCCGGATCGTTCAGCAAGCGGAAACTGCCGAGGAACCCCAGCATCATGACCCGCTGGAAGCAGGTCACCACAGCCTGGTCAGGCGCCGGTTCATGCAGCACATCGCGCATCCGATCGCACAACGTATCACCGGCATCCATGGTGCCGAGGTAGTGTCCCTGCAGGGGAATGTCATACCACTGCACGCAGGCATCATCCTCCACACCGCGACCTTTGACGGCTTCATCAAGCAACGCACACTGTGCAGTGAGAATATGCTGGCAGCTGGCTTCATCGAGTTCACTCGCTTTCAGCTCACGCTGCACACGCTCAACATCAGCAATGCAGCGCTCCCACAACGTGCGCCCTTCTCCATCCTGAAACTTTGGGCCGTGACGCAGGCTGATCACCTGCAGCCAGGTGTCCTGCAGCAGAACATCAATATCTATGGACGCGGTCGCGCCGCGTTTGCACTCACTCATGTTCTCAGTACCGCAAAGAGTTCAAGTTCAGGCTCGCCGAGCATGCCCGGAACGTAAAACATACAGGTGCCGCCCGTGAGCATTTCGGTGGCCAGAGGATGAGAAACATCGAGGCAGAAATACTGATTTTCCAGACGCAGCGGAATGGCGGCCGGCACATGACGCAGTGGCGTCAGAGGCACGCCCACCCGTGATGAATTGACGATACTCCTGACATGATCGGGACTGCCGACCTTGCACTGACGCGGGAACTGTTCCTGCAGTTGTGCCACCGGCATTGGCGAACGCACGGAGAGGTAGTAGTCCGCCCCTTCGCGCAGGCGTGGGTCATGCAGACGGGCCTGCCAGAAGTGAAGCCGGGCATCATGCTCAAGCTCAATCGCTACCACCCGCGACGGCAGGCTGGCTTCCAGCAGGTCGCCCAGCAGGTCAAAGAGCGGCGGGAAGACGTTATTCAGTTGCTCATGCTGCCATACAGGGATAGCACTGACCTGGTGTTCCAGCGAAAAGGTCAGCAGGCTGCCTGCAAGGCGTGCCAGTTCCGGGTACAGACGCTCAGGTGGACTTTGCAGGTGACGCTGAAACTGTCCGAGCACGGGTTCTGCGCTGTTCAGGGCATTGAGCAGCCAGAAGAGAGACACATCCGCCACGGCAAAATCGGCCATGCGCTCGTTACTTTCACGACGCATGTCCATCAGGCGACTCAGACGGGCACGCAGTTGCGTCATCAGCTGTTCCATCTGGGTCACCAGCCAGCGGCTGCCCTGCAAAGCCAGCAGTGGCGGAAGAAAGGTTTCATCGAGTGCCCAGTTCCCCTGTGAATCCTGCTGCAGACGGGCGACCGGACAGGTCAGGTAATCACTGTTGTTCTGATGGGCGAAACGCAACGTCAGCTCTGGCTGCATCACTGCAATCTGGCGGGTGTCTTCCCCAAAGACATTGCGGACATCCCGCCAGCGCTGGCGATAACGAACAGGGCGCTCGGCCACCTCATCGGGTTTAAGACAGTTGCCGCCATTTGCCCGCAGCAGCGGAAGCGCCAGAACCACCACCGCGTCCTGTGATTCGCCCTCAAGCGTCAGCACCGGCGGCAGGTCATCGGCATTATCCGTATCGATAAGCGTGCCGTCGGGGAAACGGATGTGCAGATGACGGGCCTGCAGGCGGCCCAGTTTCAGCGCATCCTGTTCGAAAGTGGCCTCAATCATTCCCCAGGGATGGGAGAGACCCAGCCGGGCAATGCATTCCGCAGACCAAGCCGCGTACGCGGCCTGTTGCTGGAAGTGCTGGGGAGAGACCATCTGGCCCCTGCCCCATAACGGTTGTTCCGTTTTCATTGGCTTCCTGCCTTAGCTTATGATTTCGCCTTCGGCATCCGGGAAACCAGTGACAGGTTGACGTCCATGCCTTCCACCTGGAAGTGCGGGATGGCGTACAGCTTCACGCGGAAGAAGCCCGGGTTGTCTTCGATGTCTTCCACGACCACTTTTGCGTCACGCAGCGGGTGAGAAGCCTGCAGCTCATCGCCCGGATCGGTCATTTCAGTCACCAGGCCGCGCACCCAGGTGTTCAGCTCCAGTTCCAGCAGACGACGGTCTTTGGTGGTACCGATATTTTCACGCTGGATAAGCTTCAGGTAGTGCGCGATACGCGACAGCAGGAAGATGTACGGCAGACGCGCGTTGATGCGGCTGTTGGCCGTCGCATCCGCAGTGTCATACAGGGCTGGTTTCTGGGTCGAGTTCGCCGAGAAGAAGCACGCATAGTCGCGGTTCTTATAGTACGACAGGGGAATGAAGCCGAGGTTGGCGAATTCAAACTCACGGGTTTCCGGGATCATCACTTCTGACGGGATCTTCACCTGATTGCCGGTGCCCAGGTCATACAGATGGATTGGCAGGTCTTGTACTGCGCCACCCGCCTGCGGGCCACGGATTTGTACGCACCAGCCGTTGTTGATGAAGCTCTTCACCATGTTGGCCGCGAAGGCGAACGACGCGTTGGTCCACAGGTATTTATCGTGATCCGGGCCTTTGACTTCTTCGATGTAGTTGAAGCTGCGCACCGGTACGGTGTCCGGGCCATATGGCAGACGACCCAGCACACGTGGCATCACCAGGCCAATGTAGCGACTGTCGTCGGTATCACGGAAGCTCTTCCATTTGATGTATTCGGCACGGTCAAAGTAGTTACCAATATCTTTGATCGCAGCCACCTCTTCCATCGATTCTTTGAGAAAGAATTTCGGACCGGCAGAACCGATAAAGGGCATATGTGCCGCAGCGGACACTCTGGAGATGTTACGCAGCAGCGCCACATCCTGAGCAGATGCGTCAAACTCGTAAGCTGAAATCAGGGCAGCAATCGGCTCTCCACCCGGACTGTCATACTCAGCCGTGTACGTGTGCTGGTATAATCCACTCTGGATAATCTCCGACGCGTCTTCAAAATCCTGACGCAAATCGTCTTTCGACAGATCAAGTAGCTCGATTTTGACGTTCTGACGGAAATCGGTTTTATCTACCAGGGATTTCACGCCGCGCCAGAGAGATTCTACGGCCTGGAACGCCTCATGATGCATCACCGCATCCAGCTGGCGACTGATTTGAAAATCGAGCTCAGCGATATGATGGTCAATCAGGGTCTTATCCAGTTTCTCGACTTTTGAACCCGTTTTACTCAGGCACTCGAGAAACACCTGCACACCGGCGGTCAGTCGCTCATCAGCAGTGGCATCCGACATCGCCTGATTATCCTGCCAGATATCCAGCGCGCTTAACTCAGACACAGGTTTCAGGTTAATTTTCTCAAACAGGGACGCATACACCCCCTGTGCATCAGATTGTTCAAGGACGACGCTTTCACCCGCTGCGGCATTTTCATTTTTCACAGACATCAGCATTTTCTCTTCATTAATCCGTTAAACATCACGACCGTCAGGCTTGTTTCGGCGCCAGAGCAGATAACTCGCTGCGCAGTTCAGCGCTGAGCGACGGGTCAAGCAGAATTTTTTCCAGCTCTTTACGGAAAGTGCCGTTGTCCAGCAGGTTGGCCTTCAGGTCACGGAGAAGATTACGCATGGCAAGCATGGCTTTTAACTGGGGTATCTGGCGGGTGACCTGCTCCGGCTCGAAATCTTTCATCCGGGTAAAGGAAAGGCTGACGTTTTCTTCGCTGCCGTCACCGGCCAGCGTGTTTTCCACGGAAAGATTGACGGAGGGAGAAAATTCCGAGAGCACACTGTCAAAGTTGTTTTTATCGACGTTGACCTTTTCGCGCTCAGACACCGGAAGCTGTCCGGTACCGTTGCTGTAATCACCCACGACCATCAGCTTAAGAGGCAATTCGACTTTTTTCTGCGCGCCTCCCGTATGCACACTCAACTGGATGTTCACGCGGGCTTTGGGGATCTCGGACTGATACGAGTTAGACATAGATGACCCTGTTCTATGAAGCAATAGAGATGGCCAATGCCAGTGAAAAATCAATAAGAACGGCTTATTTATCCAAAACAACATCGCAGCTTACGTGAACTGACGTAAAGCCCAAACGGAGTTAAAAACGAGCACATTCCATTCACTGACGTAACATGACACGGTATTGATAAGCCTTAACCTGAAAGAGACATTTCGGATAAGCACCTATTGGAGGGAAGTGTAAAAACTTTAACAGCGCGATGAAAATTTAAATTATGTAACACATTTTTACACCAGATGAATTTAACAAAATCAGATCATCCATTTGATTTATAGGAATTTTCTATAAAAAGCCTTGCAAATACCATGGAATAAGGCGCTGCAGCAATTTTCCAGTAGGGCTTCTGAAACCGCCTAAGAAAAAAAACAACTAATAACCCGGAGAGTCAGTGATAAAGTTTTATAAAGAAAAAAACATTGCCCCTCTCTCTTACCCGGTGGATCTGAGGAGTAAAGGAAAATAATTCTCATTATTGATGCGCTGTGGGCATACCATAAGGCTGGCTTATTTATTTTCGATAACGATAGCGTGATATTTATGATGGTTTATTAGTCATCTGCGGGGCTTTCTCTGTAGCACATATGAGCCACCTCTGATGCTCATGAGCAGGAATATGCCAGCATCACTTCTCTTTAACTGGGCTAAAGTGCACCACAGGACTCCGGATTCCCCGCCCTAAACCGCCTGAGATGCTCCAGGGCACCTCGCTTTATGCCACCCTGCATCAGGATGGGAACATCAATCCCCTCTGTATTAAAAATCTGTTTTACTCAGGCGGCAGGCTCAAACAGCGACATCGCTTGCTTTTTTAATCGCTACTGGCACTGCCAGCAGCACCTGTTTTTTAACCCAAACGGTTTGAGCCCTCTATCAGCACCCATTTTATAGCCAGTATTCCCCGTCCAGATCGGGAATAACCCTCAGGGAGCTGAGTAAGCCGGGACACATAGCCAGACATGGAAACCCTCTTGTATTCCCGATAATTGCAAACAACAGAGTTGATTGTTTTTTATACGGTGCTGGCAGTGCCAGCACCGCCTGTTATTTGAACAACGCTACTTAAGCCCTTTCTCAACCGCCATCCTGCGCCGAATTTCTGCCACCACGCTGCTGACGTGCTCAGGCGATGATGCACGCCGCGGGCTCTGCAATTGCAACAGACGGCATGACGGGCTGGTATCGGCAGTTGGCGGAGACACAGCATCTTCGCGCCCGGACACATGGCTGAACAACGCACCTTCGCGAGCCCGCTTCATAACCGCCAGCAGCCAGCCCACCGGGTTACTGAGTTTCCCCGCCGCCTGCGCAATCCCGAAGCGCTGGAGCACCTGCTCGCGTAGATCCCCCGGCAGCGCCTGCAGCTGGCAGGTCAGCATATCGGCATCTTCATCTTTTATCTGGCTGACGATATTGTCAGGCAACATCGCGCGCGGGTTTACGTACGTATTTTTATTATCACTTTGTGTAAAAGAACGTACGTAACCGTTCGGTTTCCGAACTCCGGGCGATTTTTTGTAAGTGCCTGATTGTAGACTGAGTTCGGTATCCGAACTCTGCGCTGTTTTCTCTGGTAGAGAACTCAGTTCGGCATCCGAACCCGGTATTTTTTGACTGAGTTCGGATACCGAACCCGGAGGCTGTGACGCTATATTTTCCCGCTGCCGTACCGCCAGCTGGCCTGGCGTTTGTGCCGCCCTGAGCCGGCTCTCAACCAGCGTGATATGGCTGTGCCGGTGGCGCATCTGGGGATCGTCTTTGATATCCTGCAGAACCTCCCACGCAGTCTGGCTGATCGTACGATTTCTGTGACGACACGCCTCAGCGACCGTGTCCAGCCAGCGGGGATCCAGCACTTCAGCATCCCGGCAGGTCACCGGTTCGTCATGCTGTGCATAGACGTTGCCCCGCACCCGCCCTCTTTCGTCACGCACACGTTTACACAGGCTCAGCCAGCCGGTGATACGCAGCATCAGCAGCACCCGGCTGACCGTTTCACGCGATGCCCTGCCTTTCCCGGGAGATGCCAGCTGCAGTTGGAGATCATCATAACTCGGGAAGACGGCCCCCTGATTCTGCTGCGCGTAAAGGCGGATCATCATCCACGCCATTTTATCCAGGGGTGACAGACGGGCGTCGAGCAGCAGGCGGCGCGGAAACGCGTCCTGTACATTGCCCATATAAAGCAGCCCGCTGCGCAACTGCGCCACGTCTTCACCGGGTATTCGCTGTGCCAGTTGGGCATTCATCAGCTCAACGGTGCGGGTTATCAGACTCTCTGCAGGCAAATTCATGTTTTTTCCTTTATGACCAGACCACCTTCGGTGGTCCCATAAGCTGATTGCTGCACCCTGCGTACCGGATGCAGGATAAGCTCACGCCCGGGCAACATCACGTTTTGCGGATTTCACAGTTGTAGCGTTCGTGGCTCATCAGCTCCCACGTCCGCCCCCTGTCGCGACTCAGCAGCCGCCAGAAAAGACCGATGTTGATCTTCAGGTAGCCCGTTCCCTTCTCCCTGAGTCGCGTATAGTTGTGCACGCCCTGATGAAAACGTTGTAACTCAACCACCGCCTTATGACAGGGTAAGGGAGGAACGTTGTCTTGTGTATGCAGTCCCGGAAACACCTCCCGTCGCGCTTTTCTCATGCCATTTTCCTCGCTGCCCGGACAGAAGCCGGCTGCAACTTATGCCAGCTGTGAACCGCATGCCAGACCGCCGTCAATGACACATCCATTTGCTCAGCCGTCAGCATCATCACATCAAGCCCGTCAGTCGTGTCAGCATCCGCGACCCCCGCTTTCTGCCAGTTGAGCCAGACCTGCGCATTGTCCTCATCGCTGAGGACATTACCCCGCCCGGACCGGACATCAATGCCGGCAATACGACGACGGGCGGCCACCTCCGCACTCGATAACCCGAAATAGTGCTGCATCAGCTCAATGGAGCCCCCCAGCACCAGCGCACGGTCAATGCTCTCCAGACGCTTTTGTTCCAGCCGGGCCTGCTGCTGGATACGCGTCAGAATTTCATAATCAATCTGAAAAGACATGACGGGCACCTGGCTGTTGGTCAGGTAGTGCAGGTCTTCCAGCGTCAGACTGAGCAGCACCTGCATCTGCTGTGTGTCTAAACCCAGCGATTCGCAGCGGCGCAGATAGCCGCTTTTCAAATCCAGCACCAGCTGTGTCAGCAGCCCGTTCGTCGCCTGTGCAATATGGTTATTATTCATTATGATACCTCCGGGCTGATGCCCTGTGTCGGCTCCGGGATTCCTCTTTGTCTTTACAGGTTACGCACTGGGTACACCCCGGAATAATGTGACGACGTCTGGCCTCAATTTCCTCGCCACAGGAAATGCAGTGGATCAGCGAGGGGCCCTGAACCGTGTTTTTGTTGCCAAAATCACGCAACGCCACCTGGCGATACCACTCCTCAGACTCGCTGGCCTGATCGATAATGTCACTCATGCATTGCCTCCTTCGGTATCAGCCACGTCATCGCCCACAGGCAGGCCACGCTGCAGTTCTCGCAGGCGACGCAACACGCGGATAAGACGCAAAAATTTAACAGTACACACGTCATCCAGCATCGGGCCGCAGGCCGGCTCGGACGTCCCTGTCAGCAGACAGGCTAACGCCAGGGTGTGCGCCTCGTGGGCCGGGTCAACTAAAGACAGGAGTTGCGCCCCGAAGACAGAGACGTCTGTAGACGGTGCAGGGCTGTAGCCCGCAGCCCGCGGATGGGCAGCATCGGGCATAATCCCGGCTTCACACCCCCGGCTTTCAGCCAGTTCAAAAGCCAGCCGGAATGCCATCGCCTGCAGGTGCTCAATGTCATCGTGTAACGGTGAGATATGCCAGATGTTACCGACGGGCTCCAGCCCGACAGTGGCAAAATCCAGCGTCCCGGCAATGGGCTGTTCGGGCGAGGGCGGTATATCTGCACCAGACAACATGTCTGCGATATCCTCCTCCGACACGTCACCGGAAAGCACAGGAGCCCCGCCGTACATATCGGGTTGTAGTTCGGGGCGGAGTGGGTGAACGCAGGGGCTGACGTCAGGCGCGCCTTTTTCAGGTACCGGGGATGGCATTCCCTTCCCCACCCGTGAGGGTTGAGCCTCCTGCGCCTGCATAAGAATGTTCTGCCCGTCACCGGACTTTTCCTGCGCAGAGGTTAACGGGGGCATATCGCAGTCATTGTTTTGTGGATTGCCAGCGGGACGAGGGGGGACATACTGGGCAGGCGGAACGTCAGCCAGTTCAGGCAATGGCGACGTATCCCCCAGAACGTTACGGCGGTGACGCTCTTTGGGGTTGAGTTCAAGCAGCCAGCGGTCGTAATTCAGTGCCGGGTGGGGCAACGCCTGCAGCAGATCGCCAATCAGCTCGTCGCGAAACATTTCTGCTGACCAGAGTTCAGGAGAATCAAATTTATGGCAGCATGCCCCAAATACGTCCCCAAAAGACTGCCCAGGGGAAGAATCAGCACTCGTTTTATACTGATTCCACGCATTCTCAGCATCCTGCCGTAGCGCCAGTAAAATCCTTATTTGCGGGGCTCCCAGACCGGACTCCAGCAGCCGGGGCATGGAGGGATACAGATACCTCACGGCGTCATCCATCCGGCTGATACTGGAATTATGAACGGGAAAACCCTCCCCGGTCAGGAGCGATGCCAGCTCGCGCAGGGAGACTTTTTTACCCCGTTGATCTTCATATATAGCCCGCGCTTTTTGGATACCCCGCGCTTTTTCAATAAAACTTAACTCCCCGCGCACCTCATTTTCAGCCAGATGCCCGATGACGCACTGCAGTCGCCCCGGCCACGGCTTGAACAGGCAGTGCAGACGATAAAAACGGTCTTCACCGGTTTCCTGCCACAGCTCGGTCAGAATTTGGTAACGCGTATTCCCGCCGTCGCTGAAGATATAAACCGCCTCACCATCGGGGTCACGCGTCACCTTAGGCACGGTATCCAGCCCCCGGGCCAGGATGGAGGCTTTAATATCATCAAATTTGGGGTTACGCGACGTGCGGGGGTTATCCGGATTAGGCCGGAGCTGGTCAAGCGTCAGCACCATCGGCATTTCGCTGGCTGGCTGGGGTACAACCGGCGCGGCGGTTGCCTGACGACCGCGCTGCAGCATGGCGGTGCCTAAGTCCACGTTCTTCATATTCATGCGCTGGCCCTCTCATAACCGGGGTGATACCCGCCTTCCGGGAAGTCAGAAAAACGGGTGTATTTCCCCTCGAACTGCACCCGAACGGTACCCACAGGCCCCTGCCTCTGCTTGCCGATGATGATTTCCGCCACCCCGGTCATAGCATTGTTGGGGTTATAGACTTCGTCGCGGTAGATGAACATGATGAGGTCGGCGTCCTGCTCCAGCGCCCCGGAGTCACGCAGGTCGCCATTGTTTGGGCGTTTGTCGGCGCGGCTTTCCACCTGCCGGTTAAGCTGGGAGAGGGCCAGCACCGGGCACCCGAGTTCCTTGCCGAGTGCCTTGAGGCTGCGGGAAATCTCGGCAATTTCCTGCGTGCGATTCTCCTGCTCCGGCGAACGCATCAGCTGCAGGTAGTCAATCATGATGAGAGAAGGTTTGCCGTACTTACGCACATATCGGCGAGCACGGGCGCGCAACAACGCGGGTGTTTGCTGACTGTTATCGTCGATAACCAGACGGTTACCCCATTCGCTGATGGTGGCCGCCGCCGTCGAAACCCGCCCCCAGTCTTCGTCGCGCATGTCTCCGGAGCGCATGCGGGAAAGCTCCACACGCCCCTCCATGGCGACCAGACGCATCATCAGTTGCCCGACCGGCATCTCAATGCTGAAAATCAGCACGGACTCATCCTGACGCCCCCGCAGCGCCCCGGTGCAGGCAGACAGCGCCAGTGAAGTTTTACCCATCGAAGGGCGGGCTGCCAGCAGCACCAGATCGCCGGGCTGAAGACCACAGGTCAGCAGGTCAAGCTCGTGAAACCCCATTGGCGTACCAGTTACCCCCGTCCCACCGTTGACGGTTTCCAGATGGCTGACCAGAGTGCCCAGTGCATCAATAGCCGACATTTCCTGAACCTGTCGGGTGCTGCCGCTTTCAGCCAGAGCAAACAGACTGGCTTCGGCGCGCCCGGCCAGCGCGGTGGCATCGGCGTTGTGGTCCTGCGTATCCGCCGTCAGCATTCGCCCGAGCTGTTGCAGCTGGCGCAGGCGACTTTTTTCCGCGACGATGCGGGCGTAGGCCACAATGTTGGCGGCGCTGGGCGTGTTCTTGCTGAGCTCCGCCAGGTAGGCAAACTCCCCCGCCTGGTTAAGCTGCCCACGGGACTCCAGTACCCCGCTGAGGGTAATCAGGTCAAACGGCGAGTCCTGCGTGGCAAGCTCTGCGATAGCCAGCCAGATGAAGCGGTGCGCCCCGTGGTAAAAATCGTCCGGGGCCAGCAGCAGGACGATATCGTCCCAGCGGTCGTTGTCGAGCATCAGGCCCCCGAGTACCGCCTGTTCGGCATCGGTGGCGTGGGGAGCCGGTAGCGGTTGCGTGGTCATACGCACACCTCCGTCAGTGAAGCCGTCAGGGAACAGTGGACCAGGCTCATGCGCGTTCCTCCCGGGCGATAACCGCATCAAACTGCGCCGTCCACGCCGGAAACAGCTCACAGGCGAGGCTGTGCATGGTCTGAGCTGCGCTGTCACTTTTACGCGAGGTGTTTTTTTCCAGCCGGTGAACAGGCTGGCCTGCAGCATGGCCAAACTTATAGATATCGAGGTCATAAATCTGCGTGTTCATCAGGGAGACCGGCAGCTGCGCGGCGTGCTCACTGTATTTGCCCTGACCAATGATGATGTTCAGGTCGCTGAGTGTCTGGCGGGCCAGCACCGTGTAGGTCATGCAGTTGATGAGGATCCGGATTTCAGGCAGGCGTACACCGTAGCAGGCCAGAGGCAACAGCTGTTCCATCATGGCAATGGTACCGCGCAGGAATTCACGCACGTCAGGGAGAACGGGTTTGACCACGCCCACGGCGGTCTCCGTGCCGGCCAGCAAAATCAGCTCGAGCATGACGGAACGCGCGCCCTGAGAGTCAACAATAATGGCATCGTACTGCTGAAACAGGGGATGCTGCAGCACGTTGCGCAGCCTGAGTCGGCCATCCGGCGCGTGCAGCATGGCGGTTTTCAGCTGGCCGTGTGGGTCGTTGGAGATGATGAGGTCGAGGCCAGGGATAATAGTGCGGGAGATGATCTGTTCGGGATGGGATAAATCCGCGGTTTGCATGAGAAGCTCAAACAGGCCGCAAGGCGCTTCATAATCCAGTTCATAAATGCTGCTGGCGGTCGGCTGAGCGTAGTCGCCGTCGATTAAAAGCGTCTTCAAACCGGCATCAGCGAGAAAACCGGCGAGGTTGGCAGCCTGGGTAGATTTACCTTCGCCACCTTTGGTGGAAATTACGGGCAATATTTTCATTTTCACATCCAATTGATTAAACTGGAGTGAAAATCATCGGTTCAGATCAAATAAAACAGCATTTGACTTTTACTGTAAAATCAGAACCCATGGGAGAAGGGATTGAAAATCCCCGTGTCCTTGGTTCGATTCCGAGTCCGGGCACCACTTACATCAAAGCACGCTGGTCAGAACTGAGAAATCTGACGGGCGGTTAAGAGAAGGGTACCCAAATCCATTAAGCTTCGTATTTCACACGATGGATTTAATATCTTTCTCAAGAAAGGGAACTGTCTGTAGCAGTTCCCTTTTCTCGATCACTGATTATGATTACAGTCAATACCCACAATGTCAACACGTGTAAAACCGCCCTGCACTATCTCCTCCGTTGACATCTTGCTGCCACTCTGGCTATAACTTGCATTCTGAAGTGCCCTGGTTATCTACAGGCTGCGCTGGCTGTCCGTATATATCTCCAGTTCGCGCTCCAGCGTTTTGGAGGCGATATCCATGCTGAGCGTGATGTACTCCAGCGTTGTGGCCACATTTCTGTGGCCCAGCAACCCCTTAACCAGCGACAGGTTGCGATCCGGTGCCTCCATCAGCCGCGTTGCCAGCGTGTGCCGAAACCGGTGCGGCGTGACCTCAAAGCCGCACTCCTTCGACAATCGCCGAAAAAACGAACGGAGCGGCTGTCTGGCGGGTCCCTCAGCACGCGTCTCATAACCCTGACCCCGGCTCAGCAACCGCTCAATATCAAACAGCGGGTCGCCGGGCTTTGCACCACAGGCGCCCATCTCGTCAATCAGACGAGCCAGTTCCGATTGTAACTGGCTCACTATCGAAACCGCCCACTCACGGTGCGTTTTACTTCCTTCCTGCTGCAGCTCGATACACCGGGTCTTCAGACACACATCCTTCAGCCGGATATGCATCAGCTGGTTATGGCGCATTCCTGTAAAGCGCAGCGTGTCCAGCACCGTTCGCCAGTACCACGCCGGGTAAAGGGCACACTGGCTGTTTCCTCCCCGGACACTCCTTTTTTGACCCAGCAGCTCTTCTTCTTCAAACTGCTGCATGATCAGATACACCCGCAATATTTGCTCTTCAGACAGGGGCCTTTTGCGTTTTTTGGCCGTGCGTATCGACACGCCGTTAAAGGGATTTTCTTCCCCGCCGTATCTGTGGTGCTTAATCGCAAAATTAAACAACGCCCGCATGTGCGTCACCTTGTTATTCCAGGTATGCCCCGACAGCCCCTGCTCCTTGATCACCTGTCTCCGCCAGCGCAGCACGTCCTGCCGGACCACCGCCTCCGGCAGCGTCTGCTTACCAATAAACTTCCTGAAACCGCTGACCACCTTTTCATAGCTCCATTCAGTTGCATCCCGCAGCAATTTATTAAAAAAGTAGTCATTAAGCAGCTCCGCCCATACTGCATCACTCCTGGCGTTTTCCATTAACGGTATTCTCCTCACAATTGGTAGAGACTGTGCTAACCAGGGAGCATCCCCGGACATCAAGAAATAATCAGGTAGCCGCTGTCCTGGGGACCTGGCTAAACAGCAAATTGCCTCTGATCAGATACCCCTTTGCCCGTTTAAACGGGCCGTTACCCTCCCCAGAGGTGTAAATCCGCGCAAAGAAAAATCGCCGGTTATCCCTTCGTTTATGGCGACTGAGCAATTCGAAGCTCTCCTGAACGCGTTCCCTGTCTTCTGTCGGGCGCGCATTTTCTTTCAGGTACTGGAAGAAAATGCCGGGCACCGGCAAAAACAAAAAACCGGCAACCAGATGCAATTTATCGTCAGGGCAATTGATGGACATTTTCCCCTGACGAAGCCCCTCGTGCAGCCAGCCCCAGAAAGCTTCCCCCTCTTCCAGCCCCCCTTTATTTTCGGATAAGCCACTCACGCCACTGGCCGCATGTTGGCGCCACGTACCGGTCTGGATATCCGTTCTCTGCTCGGGGAGGGAGGTATCGATATCAGGCGATACGCTCAGTGCCTGGCCAGCACCATCAATATCCGTTCCCGGGGAACCGCCGGTTTCAGCGATAAGGCTGACGCCGGGCACAATCACAGAATCTGTAGCCGCTGGCTCAACGGCCGCCAGTAACGTCAGTAATGCCAGGGTGTCCTCATCAGGCACCAACCCATCACTCACCGCCGGCGCAATACTTTCAGTTCCCCCCGCCGGTATCGCTGAGAACGCCGTCTCCAGCGCGGGGGGTAATTTCACAGGTTGTTCTACGGGCGCGACAGGGGCTGTTTCTCCACTAACTGGCGGAATGTAAGCCGGGTTAACGGGGGCCGCAGACAGTGTCGTACTTGCCGGCGCCGGTGATGCAGGCAGTGATAACGCCGCGCCCGATTTTTCGACAGCAATCAGCAGCAGCTCATCAATCACCGGCAGCGTGAACGGCAAGCGGCATAACTGTTGCCCCAGACACTGCAGCGTGGCGGGGCACGTGGATAACCAGGCGGGTGCATATCCCGGCAGCAGCTGGCCGGCCATCAACGCCGTGATGCCCGGGTTTTGACCTGCAGACAACGGGCTGGAGCAAAAGCGAAAGCGGTAAGGCCCGTCAGGCACGGACATACCGGGCAACCAGGGCTGGCCGCCCCTCAACTCTCCTTCCAGTTGACTCAGCAGCGGCAGGTGATAGAACAACGCCGCCCAGAACACCACCGCATTCCACAGCGGCCCCTGGGCCGCCTGCTCTTCGGGTGCCACCCCCGGAGGTAATAAATGCGTTTTTGCCAGACGCACGGCGCAGCTCACAAATTTCATCACCATATCGCCATAACCCCCACTCTCCGACCAGGGGCCGGAGCGCGCAGCGGGTACGTTCTGCACCCGGACCAGTAGTTGCGCGAGAGGCGAAAAATACAGCCGCTGGTACTGTTCTGCGGGCAGGGCGCTGTTATCCCACAGCTGCTGCAGGTATGGCTGTCTTGCCGGGGTGGCGGTCAGCACAGCCACCGTTTGTGGGATATGGTATCCGGGGACCACTTGCTGCGCAGGGCCGATGGAAACCGGAGGGCCTGCTTGCGGTCTGCCCCGCCCGGAAAGAGATTTCAGCCAGCTAAGCTTCATGTCCCTTCTCTCCTTCCGCTTCTGAGGCATTCAACAGGGCATATGCCAGACTGTTCATCACCCGTGTCTACGGAGAATTGTTCGGGCGTATCAGAATAAGACATCAGCGGTCCTTGGTGCACAAATAAAGAGCATTATTCTGTCCCCGACGTAATACTACTCTCCACAATTAACTCACTGTGCGGATGTAAAAATATTTCTATCAGTACGGCTTTAAAAGCTAATCAGACGCCCGGAATAAAGACCGGCGCTGGCGACGTCGTCATGGTGCAGGAGAAAGCACCAAATAAGCAGGCCGGATACCAAGTCATTTGGTCAGAGGCAGTGTCCTTAATACTGAGATTAAAGAGTTACATTCTTTTTCAAACATCGGAAGCCCCATAGGGTTAATTCAGTATTCTCAGACTGAAATACTTTCTTTTATAAGCATCTTCAAATTACGGAAGTTATATACAGCATTAACGCTGAAGAAATTACGAATCGATCCCTGAAATCCGGAAAAATTTGTTTTACTCAGCAATAACTGCCTTTACGACTGATAGCCCTGAGCAACAACTGATTTAATTCATTCTCGATATAACCAATCTCTGCCTGGGCTGATTTTTTTGCGGCATTATCTGGTAATGAGTGGAGATATTGAGTAAGATTTCGAATACTGTTTAGCTCTTTCATAATGCCACCAGAAGGCTCCATTAGTTCATCAATAAGTACATCGTAGTTATGTTCAATTGTCTTCCTCATTATTATCGCCCGCTCCAGTTTGGTTTGAATCACCCCGCACTGGCATTTCAGATAAACGACAATCACAACTAACACCAGGATAATCAGGCCCGGCACACTCATTATTATCAACAAATCTGACATCTCAGCCTCCAATTTTATCAACTCTCTTTCTTTTACAAAATCATGCTTATATCAGATTGAGTTTTTTACTCAAAAACCGTAAGTTATGTTAATAAGTTAAGCAATATTGCCTTAAAAATCGCCTAACATTAAAATACAGGAACAAACATTATAATGCAAGAATATGACATTAAAATATCAAGCAATGAGTCTAATCTACTGAAAATTATCAGCAAAAACCTGACATCGCTTATGGGTATGAAGGGCATCGATGCACAGGGGCTAAGCATCCATACAGGAGTCGGCATCGCAACAATCAACAACTTGAGAAAAGGTATAGGAAACCCAACAATATCAACGCTTTCGTCCATCGCAGATTTTTTTGATGTAAAGGTAGGGGATCTAACAGACAAAAATTTAAGAAAACATGATGACACAAGCGACAATGTGAAATCGATACCCCTGATTAGCTATAGCGAGATAGAACGTTTTTTAGCGAACAAAATGAAGGTGACCGATAGTTATATTACTGAAGTTGACGATGTCAGTGACAAATCGTTATTTACAGTAGAGATAACAAATAACTCCTTGTCTCCTGAATTGGATCGAGGGACTTATTGTGTTATATCACTTGATGAACCATTTTGTGACGGAGATATTGTCTTAGTAAAATTGAAAAACTACCCCATATGTCTGCGTAGAGTCTACGTTTCTGATACTAACTTACAATTCACAACCATTTCATTAGAAACAGATAATATACCAAAATCTTACAGTGATTATAATATAGTTGGCGTTTTATTAAAAATAATTAAGAGATTAAAATAAATGGGAATTTTAAAAATCCTTCGTAATATAAAAAAATTATATACACCATTTTATTTTTATACTTTGGACCATAGCGTAGGTCGAACTTCAGAGGGGCTATGGTTATTTAAAGAATTTGGCACGCATACTTTCGTAAAGAAAAGCTGGAACCAGTTAGTTGATGGGGATTTCCTGAGGCAGGTTAACCCAAAAGACATTGCATTAATCGCAGAAACCGAGTGCAAACTAAAATTGGATTCTTCAAAACTCGTAATCTCGGAAGAAAAAAGAAATTGTTTATGGACAATAGAAAATGAACATATCTCAATTTCTATCTCAGGAAATGAGTTTATTAGAAATAAGGAACTAATTGATAAAACTGAGACTTTGGATGCAACCCGAATCGCATACTACACTGGAATAAAAAAAGGCAGAGAAATATCCACCTCATTAACAAACCGTAGCGCTAAAGTTGACAAGAAAAAGACTTTCACGTTAATTAAATAAGCCAAGTTTCAATATGAATATTATCATCAAGGCTAACAATGTTAAACCCACTATTTTTTACAACATTTACTTCTTTAGTACCATTCAGCCATTGAGAACAGATAGCTGGACAAACTGAAACCAATGCACTTTCAATTTTTCTCTGAAAAAGTGTGTGTGCATGACCTGAACCAATGAATTTTATATTTAGCCTGAGGCATAACTCCAACACATCAGAGGCATTACGTAACATACAATCATCAACAATAGGCGTTCCCACTGGAATTAAATGATGGTGCATAAATAAAGCTATATTCTTCCCTCCAGCTGAATTAGCAGCATGTTCTAAATCTCGAAGTGAGTTATTAGATATAAACCCAAAATCTTCATTCTCAAAAATTGAATCAATAGTAATTACCACCCAGTCTTCATCATATACTAAACTTGTATCGGAAACCGCCCCATGTTTAACGCCTGAACTACACAAATTAATCGAATTATCATGATTACCGGGCAAGTAATAAAATGGCAAACCAATTTTAGCCATTAAATTAAAAAAAACATCATACGATGGCAATCCACCGTCGTGTGATATATCACCCGTTACAATAATGAAGTCGGCATTTAAAGCATGTTTATTATCAATAATAAAATCGACTACTCTGTTAAAGTTGTTAAAATGAATCGTCGTTAGTTCACCTTCATCAGAAAAAAGGTGTATGTCACTCAACTGAATTATTCTCATATAACTTCTCCGTAACCACAATTCATTTAAATGGGTTGTAAGATATACCCCAATCATAATGATCGGTTTTCTCTATTTTTTTTATAACGCCCACCATAATTATTGCTAGCGGTAGTAACACAATTGACATGATTACTTTGTAGGTCCATGTTGTACTTATTATATTTAACAAATCCATCATTGAATACTTTCCAGAAAGACTAATTGGATACGCTGTAAGTAACAATGCGGCCTGAGTAGACATAGAACCTATCATATACCTCATGAAAAAATACTTGCCAGAAAAAACAACTTTCATTTTCGAAATGATAAAACCATTAATAAAATATGATACAGGTACAGAGATCCAGGTTCCCACCATCACCCGCCAAAATTCGTGATATAAATGATAATAATTTGATGCCAATTCATTATTTTCAGGCTGTATAACAGAAATTGAGTTCAATATTAGGACATATAAAGTTTGACATAAAACCATTATCCAGACAGCTCTTACAGATAATTTATACCCGTAGACCTCAGTAATAATTGTCGAAATCAAGAAGTACAGTGAGAACACAATTCCACTGGCGGTAATCTTAAGTCCATAGATGTTAAAAACCTTGTAAACCAAAGTATCACATGTAATCATTATCGTAACTATAAGACCTATAAATAGGCTGTATAATTTTATATTCCCTTGCATTACCATTTCCTTTTAAAATTAAGAAAAAAACACCTGTTCTTCATTTTCATGAAGATCGAAACAAAATTATTCTCTCTGCACCCCTCTTACAGCCACCCTCATGCTAATATAACAATGCCCACCTTTTAACACTGGCGGCAAGATAAGAGCACCTGACAAGTACGAAATGTTATTAAATGGATAACCCCACTGCTGTAGGAAATTAAATCAGGAGAAATTAAAGTCATCAGGGTAGTGTGTATCAATCATGGTAGACCCTGTCACCAGATTGAAAATAACCAGACGCCGATGGGAGACTATGGGTAAGGTCAGGAGGTCGGCAGAGATTCCCTAAACTGCTGATGCTAACTAGGGGGCCGCTTGGAAAACGGAAAATATCCTACGCCAAGCCTGTTTTTTGTACAAACTGCTGTCAACTGAGCGTAATGAACGGTATTTCCCCTGTCCCAGCTTGAGGTTTGTTCGCCAGACGTAATCTCCACTCAGGTTGATGTGTTCCCATCCCAGCGGGGACAGATGAGAAATCAGCTGGTCATTGAATGGGATCCCTTTTCGCTTTAGAGAATCGATGGCTCTTTCTATATATACCGTATTCCAGAGTGAAATTGCCGCAGTCAGCAACGTCAGCCTACTGGCCCGGTAGCTCTGGTTTTCCAATCCCCGATCTCTGATTTCCCCCAGTCGAGACGCAGACCTGATCAAAGGTATCGAATACCCAATCGATTCTCTTTTTAGAGGCATTAAGAACATTATCATCAAGAATAATTTTTTATCTTTTCTCACAAAAACTCCCTTTTATTGCTGTCTCAACATTACCACGACAGCAAAATCTCGGCATTTCGTTCAATCCATCCAGGATATCTTAGCGCGCCAGCCTGGTAATATCCTCCACCAGGAAAACCTCTCTCTCCGGATAAAATATTCATATAAATTATGATTCGCATTATTTATATAAATACCATCAATACCGTAATGCGGTTATGTTATATCTAGCCCCAGACAATAAAAAATTAAAATCATCAAGAAAAAATCGCAATCAATTGAGTTAACTATATTTAAAATGGAAAAAAGATATCAACAAAAAATCAAGGGAGCTCTCATCTAAAGCCTGGCGTTAATTTCATTAAAATAATGGTAGATTAATAAATGGATAACCACGATAAAAATAAGAAATAGCGCTGGCCATGCCGAAACAGAATAGATGAATTACAGTGGTATAAGCAGACGATTTGCCCGGAGCGAAACAGCATCCGGGCCATCAACTCATCCTTAAGCCGCTAAACCGCTAGCTGTCTTTCACCACAATCAGTGGCTCGATATCGCTCTCTTTTTTAATCACCAGCGAATCATCCCCACGCAGGCAAGTGCCGCCGTAGCTGCCGCCCACGGTAAAAGTGCAGACCTGGATGTATTTGCCATCCACCTTGGGCAGGCACCACAACTGCTGATAGATATTCTTGCGGTCAACGAACTTACCGCTGGTTTTATCCAGCAGTTCATCGTGATGACTTATCAGATCGATATTGCTGCCGCAACGCCCGGCAATCGGCTTCACCGCGTAACCGGTTTTTGCCAGCAGATCGTTCACCTCAAAATCCGTATCCAGCAGGTAACGGTGGTTCGGGAACAGCTGCCAGAGCACCGGCAGAATGGCTTTGTTGCCGGGGATAACCGTCCACAGCGGCTCAAACACCAGCACTTCCGGGCGAAGTAAAACGTCAATCAGGCGCACCTCTCCCTGAGGATTGCCTGTGCGGATTGGCACGGCGGCATACTCGGTCTCGCTGACCTCACGAATTTGCTCAATCGCAGTTTCCCATGCCCAGGTTTTCCAGACACAGTTCACCGCCCGACCTTCATTATCAATAAGCTGCCCGGCACTGTCCCAGCTTAACTCACCCAGGCCGTGCAATATTTTGGTGTCAAACCCGGCCTGCATCAGCGAACGCTGCATGAACAGTGCGTGGTAATCCTCTTCGGCGTCATTGTCCTGCATGATGTGGACAAACGGGCGAGCGCTGCTGTGCTTCCAGGCCCCGGTAAGCTCCTCCAGTAATCCTTCGGCCGGATTATGCCCGGTACCCCGATATCCCGTCTTGACCCACTCCTCGAGAATCAGCCCGCTCTCGGTATGGCAGGAGGCAGAATCGGCGTTGTATTCGTACACTTTCAGACCGCGCTCATCCATACAAAAATCCATGCGACCGCTGACCATCTGATGGCGACGCCACTGCCAGGAAAGCCTCAGACGCGGCCAAAGAATTTTGGGGATATCAAAAAGCGCCAGGAGATTGTCATCTTTCAGCACTTTATCCGTGGCGTGCAGGTACATCAGATGCAGCTCGTTAGTGGCCTTGATCAGTTCCTGCTCGGCGCTTTCAGTAATAGTGAAATACTGGCAAGGATCTTTATTAATAACGTGGCCATTAGCCTGTATATAGGCCTGCTGGAGTTCATCTTTTTCATTCAGCCATTTGCCGTCAAACTGGCGTTTATTGGCCAGCCGGGCCCCCCCAATTTTTAGCGCTTCACCGCCGATTTCTGGCTGCGGCTCGCTGTGGGTCGTCTCCCCGGTCTGAATCATCCAGCCAAGAATCGACGTGTCGGCAAACGTATCCTGCAGCGTGTAGCGACCTTCGTGCTCAACCAGGGTTAGCTCGCGCGTCCACTGCTGCCCGACCGGTAACGGTGCATGAATCACGTTCTGCTCGGCAATACGCACTTTATTGCCGATAAGCTGAGTGATCACGGCGACATGGCCGGTTTAATGAAACTCACCGCCCTTCTGCCAGATAAGCAGCGCGCCCGCCTCCGGTGCCCGTTTTGAGCCGTTAGCAAAGGCCTGCAGCGGCAGAATATTGTCGTTTACCACCTGACGTAAAAAACGCAGCGAGAAGATTTCCCACGCCATGTGAACGTCGGTAAAGACAAAGCCATAGTTTAAGAAGAGGAAGCGGCGCGCAAACTCTACGCACTGCCATTTGTGGCCCATGTATTCGTTGCCGATATAGCTGCGAAACTCAGCATCTTCGGGGTAGTTTTTCGGGTCGAGGCTGCCGTAATTAGAGGAGTAAATCGCTACGCCACCCGGCGCATAGCCCAAAAGAGTGCCAAAAGGGGCGTCGGTGTCTGCTGTTCCTGTATGCATGTGTCCAACCTAAATCAGGCAGGCGGCAAAGGTTACGCGAATTGTCGTCTGCACGTTAAAATTAACCTGACAGAGAAACCGCCATCATACACCCCTGCGGCTCACTTTGTGCAGAGGCGAAGCGGCTAACCACCCCGAATTTTAAAACACCCCATCGCCAAAGCGTTTTGCCATTTAACAGAAATAGTTATCCGTTATTCGCATTTGTTAACCCCGCCTTGATTCCCTGAGAATGGCCCCTGCCGACGATGTAGGGCGCTCCTGCATTTAAAAAGAAAACACTGTTTCCAACATTGAGTCCGGGTTTCCACCGGGCATATTTCCCCGATGCGGGGAGCTGTAATTCGTGAATATCAGGAGTAAATCTCAGTGAAAATTGCAAAAGGCCTGACCCTGGCGGCCCTCGCCATGTCGACTCATTCAGTATTTGCGGCAGAAGCGGCGGTGCCGACAGACAGCACACTGCACGTCAAAGCCGATCCCTCATTAAAGAGCTTGTTGCCTGCCGATATCGCCCAGCGCGGGTATATCGTGGCGGGCACCAACCCCAATACGCCACCAACCACGTTCTACAAAGAAGACAATAAAACGCTGGCTGGCAGAGAAATAGACGTAATGAACGCCGTGGGTGAAAGACTTGGCCTGGCCGTACAATGGCGTGACACCGGCGGCTTCGACAACATTATTCCGGGCCTGAAAACGGGCCGCTACGATGTCGCGCTTTCCAATATCAACGCGACGCAGGCGCGCCTGAAGCAGGTTGATTTTGTGGGTTACTATAACGCCAGCAGACTGGGCATTATTTCGCTGAAAAGCGCCAACATCACGCCGTTTAAATCCTTCGATGCCGTATGTGGGAAAGAAGTCGGCGCGGGCGCAGGCACGACGCAAATCACCCGTCTGGAAGAAGCCAGCAAAGCGTGTGAAGCCGCTGGCAAGCCCCCCATCAAAATCGCCGTATTCCCTGACCGCCCGGCTGGCGTTCAGGCGGTAGTGAGCGGCCGCGTCCCGATGTTCTTTGGCCCTTATGAGGGGCTAACCTGGCAAGTGAAGCTCATCAAACCTCTGGCAATGAGCGGCGAAATTGCCGTCAACGATGCCCCAGTGTCCGTTGCTTTCCCGAAAGAATCAGCGCTGGAGCCTGCGGTACAGGCCGCACTGAACTCGCTAATCAAAGACGGCAGCTACCAGAAAATCCTCGACAACTGGGGCATTGGCTACGGCGCAGTCACCGAAGCCAAGCGTAACGAAGAGATCTTTAAATGAACCCATCGCCAGACAGTACGGACGATTTGCGCATTGTCGGCAAACGCTATTATGGCCGCTGGCTAAGCGCGTTAGTGGTCTTGATTTGCGTCGTCGCCATGGCACATTCGATGATCAACAACCCACGTTTTGAATGGGGCGTGATCGCACAAAGCTTCACTGAGACATCTATTCTGCAGGGGGTGTTAATGACCCTGCAACTGACCGTTATCTCCGTGGTCCTGGGCTTTGCTTTCGGCACCGTTCTGGCGTTAATGCGGCTCTCGTCCAATCCGGTGCTTGTCGCCGTGAGCTGGGGCTATACGTGGTTCTTCCGCGGCGTGCCGATGCTGGTTCAGCTGTTTCTTTGGTATAACATCGCGGCGCTCTACCCCACCATTTCACTCTCGCTTCCAGGGTTGGGTGAATTATGGAGCGCGCAATCTAATGCGCTTATCAGTCCGTTTAGCGCGGCGGTTATTGCGCTGGTGATGCATCAATCGGCCTACGCGGCAGAGATTGTGCGGGCGGGGATTCAGAGCGTCAGCAACGGGCAACTGGAAGCCGCCAGAGCACTTGGCTACCGCCCGGCGCAAATCTTCCGCCACACCATTCTGCCGCAGGCCATGCGTGCGATTCTGCCGCCCGCCGGAAACGAAGTCATTGGCCAGTTGAAAACCACCGCCGTGGTGTCTGTGATTTCGCTGCAGGACGTGTTGTTCTCCGCGCAGATTATCTACCAAAGGACGTATGAGGTTATCCCGCTGCTGCTGGTCGCCACTCTGTGGTATTTGCTGCTTACCTCGGTGCTGTCCGTCGGCCAATATTATGTCGAACGCTATTTCTCGCGCGGCGTCACGCGAGGGGCGAAACGTAGTCTGCTAAAAACACTGCTCAATGGCTTTGCCCCGCAGCGCAGAGAAAGGAGTACCAGCCATGGCTGAAGCAATCACCCTGCGTAAGGTCACTAAACACTTTTCGGGCGTAACCGTCCTTGATGAGGTCAACCTGGACATTCCCGCCGGCTCGGTTACCGTGATTCTGGGGCCATCGGGCTCGGGGAAATCAACGCTGCTACGCTGCATCAACCATCTGGAAAAACTGGACGGCGGCACAATTCGCATCGGCGGCGAGCTGGTAGGGTATAAGCAAAAAGGCAAGGCCCTGCACGAACTTAGCAGTCGGGAAATCGCCCGTCAGCGCAGTGAAATCGGCATGGTGTTTCAGCAATTCAACCTGTTCCCTCACCGCACGGTGCTGCAAAACATCACCGATGCGCCCGTGCGGGTGAAAAACCAGAGCCGCCAGCAGGCCACGGAAAAAGCGCGGGCGCTCTTGCGTCAGGTCGGGCTTTCCGGTCGCGAAGAGGAGTGGCCGCAGAACCTTTCTGGCGGCCAGCAGCAACGCGTCGCGATTGCCCGGGCGCTGGCTATGGACCCCGGCGTGATGCTGTTCGACGAACCCACCTCCGCGCTGGACCCGGAGCTGGTTGGCGAAGTCTTGCAGGTCATCAAGCAGTTGGCGCATTCCGGGATCACCATGGTGATTGTGACCCACGAAATCGGCTTTGCACGGGAAGTCGCAGACAATATCGTCTTTATGGAAAACGGCAAAATTGTCGCCGCCGGGCCCACTCAGCAAGTGCTGGATGACCCAAACAACGCGCGCGTCCGCAACTTCATCGCCACCGTGCTGTAAGGGCTTGTTGAGAGCCGCTAAAGCGCAGCGTTCAGCGCCAGTATCAGCTGGCGCAAATCATCAGTATTTTCCAGACGGGCAACACGGGCAAACAGGCTGATATGATCTGGCGTTCGTGCGGCCTCCAGCTTCGCCAGCACGTTTACCGGCGTGGCCAGTGATTGCTGGCGAGTGCGGCGCTGGCGCAGCGTCTCGCCATTATTGAGATAAAGCGTCACCTCATGAAAACGCAGGGCAGGATTAAGGGCATCGGGTGGCGCGCTGTCATCCGGAATGCGTACCACTTTTTCCGCCAGTGACATAATTTCTGCGTTAACACCGCCCTCAGCAAAGTCGACCATCCTTAAGTCGTTGTAAATCAACATGCCTGCGATGGCATATTCGAGGCTAAATCGCGCTTCGATACCGTTTGTCGGCACGCGCACTGAGGCCGCAATATCGCCCCCGGGCGGGAAAGCAACCGTGATACGCTCAATGCTTTGCAGCAGATCGGTAACCGACCGCCCTGCCTCTTGCCAGCGCCGGCGAATTTCTCGGCTGGCTTCCGCTGCACTGTGCGTCCCGGCACAGGTTGCGAACGGCTTAAACTCAAGCCCGGGGCTGATAATGCGCCACGGCTGCCCCCACGCCTGCAACAGTTTCTCCGGTAAGGCTTCACTCCCGCTGCCAATTTGCAAAAAGGCTTCCAGTACCCCTTCAGCTTTGCCATCGAACCCGGCCAGTGCCAGCTGCGTGGCACGTACCGCGCTCTCTGCCGCCAGTCCGGCATGAAGCGGTTTCACCGCCGAACCAAACTGCGCGCGCAGCCCGCTGGCCTGGGTTGCGGTTATCCCCAGCGCAATCGCCGTCTGCTCTGCCGTTGCGCCGGTAAAGCGCGCCAGGGCCGCCGTGGCCGCAATCGCCCCCAGGGAAGCCGTGTTGTGGTAGCCAAGCGTGTAGTGCTTTTGCGTAATGGCCAGTCCCAGCCGCCCGGCCACTTCAACGCCAATCGCATAGGCGTCAAAAAAGTGCGACAGGCTTAATTCAGGCGTTTCACCTACCCAAGCCAGCAGCGCCGGCAAAATCACCACGCCAGGATGGCCACGAAAATCAGCGTGAAAATCATCATAATCCAGCGCGTGTCCGGCATACCCCAGCAGCAAGGCAAGGGCAGACGGGGATCTCTCCTGATAAACGGCCTTTAAAACAGGCAAACCGCTATCCGGCACCTGTCTTGTTAACACCGGCCAGCTCACGGCAAAGAAATCCTGCAGCCCCTGCCGCGCCTTGTCCTGCACGGCGGGATCGGGCTGAGAGCTGACGATCAACTGACTAAGCGACGCGGTAAGGCTCACTTTATTCGGCATTTTTTCCCTCGAAGAGATTGCGTGGCACAGCGCCGCAGAATAGCAATAAAGCCCTCGCCTTCTATATCTGAAATCAGGCAAAGGTTATGCAAATTTGTGAATAGCAATCGCCTAATTATGCATTGCTTAAATTTCGCGTTGCCGTACCATTCAGGGAGGTTTTAGCGCTAAAACAAAAAACAACTCTCCCTTTCTTATTAATAAGTTAATAAGAAATCAGGCTATTTCATCAAGGTAGAAACGTGTTAGCGATCAAATCCCCCAAAGCCTATCTGCAACAGCCCGGCCTGCGGACCAGAGTTGGCGAGTACGTCAAGCCGATTGCCAGCCACATTCGCATTATCACCTCCCCCAAAGCCTGGCAGGCCGTAAACCCTGAACTGACGCAGAGCCTCGACGCTCGCGAGATCCGCTGGGAAGTCACCTGGCTTGCCGGAGAATGCACCGACGAAGCCATTAACGAGCTTAGCCAACAAACGCATGAGCAAGGTGCCAGCGCCATTCTGGCCATCGGCGGCGGTCGGGTATTGGACTGCGCCAAAGCCGCTGGCGATAAGCTGGAGCACGTTTCCGTCATCAACTTTTCTACGCTGGCGGCCACCTGTGCGGCCTGGTCACCGGTGGCGATTATCTACAACGCCGAGGGCGGGCACCTGCGCAGCCAGCCGCTGAAGAAAATGCCGGTGCTGGTTCTGGTCGACAGCGAAGTTATTGCCAACAGTCCCGCGCGTTACCTGCAAGCCGGCATTGTTGACGCCCTGGCAAAATGGTACGAATTCCGTCCTTACCAACGCCAGAATCCCGACAGTCTGGCACTCGATCTTAAGGTGATGGCCGCTCAGCGCGCCGTCGAGGCTTATCATCAGTGGGGCGATGAGGCAGTCGAAGACAATCAGGCGCAGCGAGTGAGCTTTGCGCTGGAACGCGTGATTGACGCAAATATCGTGTTAGCCGGGCTGGCTAACAGCATGCGCGATGACCTGCCCACGCCCGGCGTCGCCCATGCCATCCATAATCGACTGACCCACCAGCCGGAATTACATCCCTGGCTGCACGGTGAAAAAGTCGGTTACTGCCTGCTGGTCCAGTCTCTGCTTGAGCAAGAAAACGGCGAGCCGGACAACGAACTCGTGGCGCTGCTGCGCCGTTTCGGCAGCCCGCTGCGGCTCCCGGAACTGTATGGCAACCGTGCAGAAAGGCTTCGGGCGTTAGCCATTCAGTTTAACTTCCCGGCGGCCAGTGCCGCCCGACTGCCGTTCGCACTCTCGCCAGACTCGCTGGAAAAAGCGCTGCTCGCCACCGATCATTTTTCACCGCCGCTTCAGGACAATTTTTGAATTTACTATGAACAACATCGACACTCTCACTGCAAATAAACGCCTGCGTCTTGGCCTGTTCGTGCAACCCGTTGGCCAGCACGTTAGCGGCTGGCGGCTCACGGAGCAGCTCGGTTCGCCGACGGATATCGACTGGCTGATTACGCTCGCCAAAAAAGCCGAAGCAGGCCGCTTCGACCTGTTCTTCGTCGGCGATGCGCTGGCCACCAGCATGTACCGCCTGCCTTCAACCATGGCGCGGCTCGAGCCTCTGACGCTGTTGTCTGCCCTCGCCGTCCACACCCGGCGCATTGGCCTTGCGGCAACCGCGTCCACAACGTTTAGCGACCCGTTTACCATGGCGCGCAGCTTCTCATCGCTGGACCATATCAGCCGCGGTCGCGCCGCATGGAACGTCGTGACGTCTTTCTCCGCCGATGTGGCAAAAAACTTCAGCCGCGATGACATGCCAAACCACGCCGAGCGCTACGCCCGCGCCCGCGAATTTCTGGACGTCGCTTTTAAGCTGTGGGAAGGCTGGCAGGAAGGCGCGGTACAGCCGGACAAACAGAGCGGGCAGTATTTTGTGAACGAGAAAATTCAGCCCATTAACCACGTGGGCGAGCATTTTCAGGTACAGGGGCCGCTCAATATCACCCGCTCTCCGCAAGGACGCCCGGTGATCATCGAAGCCGGTTCCTCTTCTGACGGACAGAAACTGGCCGCAGAGACCGCCGAGGTTATCTTCACCGCCGCAGCAAGCCTGGAAGAAGCGCAGGCTTTTTACCGGTCACAAAAATCACAGGTTGAAGCCGCAGGTCGCAACCCCGACCACGTGGTGATCATGCCGGGCGTGATGCCAATTATTGGCCGTACCCGTGAAGAAGCGAGCGCGCTCTGGAAATCGCTAAATGCGCTGGTGGATATAGATAATGGCCTGAAACAGCTTTCGCTCCGCTTTGGCATGGACATGTCAGCCTTCCCGCTGGATGGCCCCGTACCGGAGGTGCCGCTGGGCGAAGGTAACCAAAGCCGCGTGAAGCTCATGACCGACCTGGCAAAACGCGAAAATCTGACGCTTCGTGAACTGGCCGCCGTTGCCGCCGGGTCTCGAGGGCACCGCGTCATCGTCGGTACCGCCGAAGATATTGCCGACGACTTCCAGCTTTGGCTCGAACAAGGCGGCGCGGACGGCTTCAACATTATGCCCGCCGTCATGCCGGAGCAGTTGGATCTGTTCGTTGAGCTGGTCATGCCTGAGCTGCACCGCCGGGGCCTGTATCCGGCCAAGTACGAACACGCGACGCTGCGTGAAAACCTGGGCCTGCCGGGAGTGTAAACAGAGTGAAGCTTTCACAACGAGTTCAGCGAGTGACGCTGTCTGCCAACGCGGCGGCAAGAGATTTAACCCGTCAGCTTAAGGCTGATGGTGTAGACATTCTCGATCTGACGACCGGCGAACCTGATTTTGATACGCCTCGCCACATTCGTGAAGCCGCGTGGCAGGCAATGGAAGAGGGGCAAACCCGCTACACGCCCACGCAGGGGACTTTACCGCTGCGGCAAGCCGTGCAGGCCAAGCTTCTGCGCGAGAATAATCTCGATTTCACCCACGATGAAATCGTCATCGCCAACGGGGCCAAACAGATTATCTTCAATGCTTTTGCCGCCACGCTTAATGACGGGGATGAAGTCCTGGTGCCTGCGCCCTACTGGCCGACCTTCCCGGATAGCGTCCGCTTTAACGGTGGAGAAGCCGTCATTCTTGCCTGTCCGCTGGAGCAGCATTACAAGCTGCTCCCGGCCCAGCTTGAGCAAGCTATCACGCCACGCACCCGCTGGCTGGTGCTGAATAATCCCGGTAATCCTTCCGGCATGGTTTACAGCCCGCAGGAGCTTGAGGCGCTGGCCGAAGTCCTTCGTCAGCACCCGCAAGTCTGGATCCTGCTGGATGAGTTGTATGAACATATCCTGTTCGATACCCGCCAGTACGTAAACCTGCTCAACGTTGCGCCGGACCTGCGGCAGCGCGCACTTCTGGTCGGCGGGGTGTCCAAAACCTATGCCATGACGGGCTGGCGAATCGGCTATGGCGCAGCCCCCGCCCCGCTGGCACAGCAGCTCGCGGTGGTGCAATCGCAGATTAGCTCCGGCGCAAGCGCCATCAGCCAGGCTGCAGCCGTCGCCGCATTTAACGGTGGGCTGGATTTCCTGCCGCAACAGGTGGCCGCTTATCAGACGCGGCGCGATGCCCTGGTCGATATTTTACTTCCGGTTGAAGGACTGGAACTTCTCCAGCCCGAAGGGGCATTCTTTGTTTTTATCCGCGTCGCAGGGTTGCTCGGCAAGGTGCAAGCGAACGGCAAACGCCTTGAACATGAAGAGGATGTGATGCTCTTGTTGCTGGAAAACGGTGTTTCAGGCGTGGCGGGCAGCGCCTACGGGCTTTCCCCCTATTTCCGGCTGTCCATTGCC
This sequence comes from Cedecea sp. NFIX57, assembly GCF_900177785.1. NCBI lineage: Bacteria > Pseudomonadati > Pseudomonadota > Gammaproteobacteria > Enterobacterales > Enterobacteriaceae > Cedecea > Cedecea sp. NFIX57. The sequence goes on from NZ_FXAS01000018.1 coordinate 92,830, forward strand.
ACCGACTTCGACACGGTTGTAGAAGCCGGCAGGCGAATTGCACGCGCCTGCGCCACGCTAAGGTAGCTCAGGCGCATAAAACTAAGACAGTTTATCCAGCGCTTTCACAGCCAGCTGGGCCAAATACTGCGCGGTCGGGAACAGCGCTTTATCATCCACCCTGAATTTAGGGTGGTGCAGCGCCCAGGGCCCGCCGGAGCCGACCATCATAAACGTGCCCGGCACCGTCTGCTGATAGAACGAAAAATCTTCCCCGATGGGGCTCGCTTCAACCCGGCGAGCCTCAAAGCCCACCTCACTCGCCTGCTCCAGGGCAAATGCCACCCATTCAGGCGTGTTGACCACCGAAGGCGGCCCCGCGTGCCACAGAAACTCAATTTGGGCGTCAAACGCCACCGCAAGGCCATTCAGCAAATCACGGAAACGCTTTTCAATCAGCTCGCGCGCCTGCGCGTTGAAAGTGCGCACCGTGCCTTCCATATAGGCGGTGTCAGGAATCACGTTCCACGTACTGCCGCTGTGGATCTGGGTGATAGACACAACCGCATTCTGTTCAGACGGCAGGTTACGGCTGATCAGCGTCTGCGCCGCGGTCACGATCTGGCTGACGATCACGATCGGATCGTTGCCTTCGTGAGGTTTCGCGGCGTGGGCACCTTTGGCGGCGATCTTAATTTCGAAACGATCGACCCCTGCCGTTAACGCCCCGTCTTTGCCTCCCAGCACACCTACCGGTAGGGTAGGATCGTTATGAATACCAAAAATAACTGCCGCGTCATCAAGTGCGCCAGTGGCGATCAGCTCCGGGGCTCCCAAGCCCGTTTCTTCCGCCGCCTGGAAAAGAATTCTAACTCGCCCGGGCAGGCGATTCTCCTGCTGGCGCAGCAAAATAGCAGCCCCTAATGCGGCCGAAGTATGAAAATCGTGTCCACAGGCATGCATCACGCCTTTGTGCTGCGAACTGAACGCCACGCCGGACTCTTCTTCAATAGGCAATGCGTCAATGTCCGAACGCAGCACCACTAACGGCCCCGGCTCAAAACCGCCGACCTCTGCAACCAGCCCGGTCTTTAGCGGCAGATCAAGCACGCGAATCCCGGCCTCGTCCAGGGCAGCCTTAATCTTCTTTGTGGTTTCGAATTCCTGATTGGATAACTCGGGGAAGCGGTGCATATCGTGGCGGAAAGCCTGAATCTGGTCGGCCAGTGGCTGGTGTTCGGCGAGAAGCTCTTTCATCTTATGTCCTCCTGAAACATCGCTCGAAAGCGGGCTGTCTGGGGCTAATGGTTTTCTGCATATAAACGGTGATATGGCCTTTACCGAGATCTTTGCGGCTCACTGTTTCGAACCCCAGCGAGTGGTAGAGCTGAATCAGCCAGGGATGGCTCTCGGCGGTGCCCAGTGAATAAGCGGGGGCGCGCAGCTCCTGGTGCAGTACGGCCTGTTCAAGCCAGTCGAGTAGCTGAGCTCCAAGGCGCTGGCCTCTGAGGCGCGGGGCGGTAGCAAACCAGCCGATGTGCGGCAAACCAAACGGCCCCGGCAACGGCCCCCATGGGTAGCGGAGGGTGACCGAAGCGATAAGTTCGCCGTCGCGGAACATGCCATAAACGGCGTGGCTGTTGATGTGAGCCTGCATTTTTTCCGCATCGGCGCTGGCGGCATCGAACTTAATGCCCAGCTCGCGCGCGGAGGCATACGCCTCATGCACCAGTGGATAATAAATCGCGGTATCTTCAGCGGTTAACTGACGAAAGCTGTCGCTCATAACCTTGACTCCGGAACATCTTTTAGGGGGAAAAGCCTGCGACAGGTGACGCTATCGGCGGTCACTTTCTCTGTACCAGATACGGCTAAAATAACATTCCAGCTAAAATCCGGTGATAATGTAACGCTATATGCCAGCGCCAAAAGCTATATATCTCAGGCCATCTCCCAAAGAAAAAGGCTGCCTTATTGGGCAGCCTGGCAGCCTTTCTCGGTTTGTATGCCAGTTACTTCTGCTGAGTACCGTACTCGCTGCCGTTGACCCAGGCGTGATCTTTTTCCCAGGTAAACATCCATTTGCGTACCGGCCCCGCCATCACATTCAGGTAATAGCTATCGTACCCGGCCACCGTCGCCACCGGGTGATAGCCTTTCGGCACTTTGACCACGTCTTTGTCGTATACCGCCATGCACTCATCGAGCGCGCGGTCATCGGTATAAACGCGCTGCAGACAGAACCCCTGCGGTGGGTTGAGGCGGTGATAATAGGTCTCTTCAAGATAGGTTTCGTTGGGCGGATTATCGGTGTCGTGCTTGTGACTCGGGTACGAACTGGTGCAGCCCTCGTTGGTGTACACCTCCACCACCAGCAGACTGTCGGCGGGCTTATCCTCCGGCAGAATATTGTGGACATAGCGCTGATTGTGGCCTTTGCCGCGCGCCTCGGCATCAATATCCTGCGGGGCAATGAGTCGCGTGGCATAAGTCCCTTTACCTGGCGCGGAGCAAACAGCCAGCTCGAGCGCGGTGAGCGCCTGAACCGTAACCGGCTCACCGGATGTCACGTACACAGCCCAGGGTTTACGGCGTTCGAACGGGCTCATGCGGTCGCCTATTTCAGGGAAGCGGGCGAGCGGCGTGTCCACCGTCGCGCGTCCTGCGACCAGCACCAGGCAGCGCTCTTCCTCCACGGCGGGCAGTTCCAGAACCTGCCCTTCCTGAAGCTGATAAGCAGCAAATCCCACGTAGCCCCAGCCCGCGTTCTCCGGCGTGACGTGCTGCGTCTGCCCCTTCGCGTCTGGCTGCTGCCAGCGGGAAAGTAATTCGGCCATGCTCCCTCCTTAAATCAGCCCGGCTTCGCGAGCAAAACGGTTCAGGTTAGCGTAGCCCAAGCGCGCGTAGGTCATCGGGTGCGCCACCGCCGGATCCTGCTCGGCCTCAACCACCAGCCAGCCCTGATAGCCCTGCTTTTTCAGCAGCGCCATGATCGGCGGATAGTTCACACAGCCCTCGCCCGGCACGGTAAACACACCGCTCAGCACCGCATCCAGGAAGCTGGTTTTACGGTTTTTTACATCAGCCAGCACGCCAGCACGCACGTCTTTGCAGTGCACATGGTTAATACGCGAGATCCAGCGTTCAGCTACCGCCAGAGGATCGGCCCCCGCAAAGGTCAGGTGCCCGGTGTCCAGCAACAGCCCGACTTCCGTCCCGGTATGAACCATCAAATTATTCACGTCGTCCGCGCTCTCAATCACCGTCCCCATGTGGTGATGATAGGCAATTTGCACGCCCTGCTGCTGGGTATAACGGGCGAACGCGGTCAGCTTTTCGCCGTATTCCTGCCAGCGCTCGGCCGGGAATCTGGGCCGTAAATGCACCGGGGTTTGCTGCTCCCCGTGAATGCAGTGCGTGACTTCGGCAAACACCAGCACCTTCGCCCCCAGCTCGCGCAGCAGCGTCAGGTGCGGCTGCACGGCCTCGATTTCCTGCTCAACGGAGCGCTCAAGCAAGCGACCGGAATACCAGCCGGAGACCAGCTTCAAATCATGCTTATCGAGAATCGGTCCCAGCACGCCGGCCTCTCGCGGGAACTTATTCCCCAGTTCAAAACCTTCAAACCCGGCTTCTTTCCCTTCGCTCAGACAGGTTTCCAGCGGCGTGTCGGCGCCCAAAGAAGGCAGATCGTCATTGGTCCAGGTCAGCGGGTTAATGCCTAAATGCACGGTCATAATGCTCTCCTTATTGTTTATGCTGGCCGCGCTCGCGCCACAGGGCGATCAGCCGCAGGTAATTGTCACGGATGCGCGCCACCAGCTGCGCATCGTCGATATCGCGTTTTAACCAGGCCTGCGAGGCTTCGCCAAACAGCGTGCGCCCTACTGCAAAGCCTTTCACAATCGGGTAATCAGCAGCTGCGTTGAAGCCTTCACGCAGCACATCGACCGGTGCATCCAGGCCGAGGATCACCACGCCACGGCAGTGAGGATCCCGTTTCTCCACCAGCTCGCTCAGGGCCGCCCAGCCAGCGCTGCTCAGCGGCGGCAGCTTCCACCAGTCCGGGTAGATACCGAGGTTGTAAAAGCGGGAAACGGCTCTGAGATAAAGCTCGTCGCTGCGCGGCATATCCGCCGGGAGGATCACTTCCAGCAGCAGCTCGTGCCCCGACTGACAGCAGGCGCGATACACTTCCGCAACTTTCTGCTCCTGCTCCAGGCGCAGCGCGTGGGCATCTTCCGGGTGGAAAAAGACCAGGCACTTGACGATATGCTCCTGCGGCCAGCTAATCAGCTGCGAGCCGATGTTGCCGTGTTCCATTTCCAGCGGGCGTGATCCCGGCAGCTCAATCGGGCGGCCAATCCACCAGCCTTCACCGGTGATGGAATTCAGCGCGTCCTGGCCGAAGGTGCCGTCGCACAGCAGCCCGGCCTTGCCCTCCAGCTCGGCACGCTGAGCGGCTTCGCGGCTTGCCTGCAAAATTAACTGTTTCAACACCGGGATACGGCGTAAATCTGCGCCGCTTTTCAGCGCCATCTCTTCCAGTTGGCTGCGATGGTCGAACGCCATCACGCAGAGTTCCGGCCACTGCCGACGGCGGGTGGTGACGCGGTGCAGATGATTCAGGCGGGCGTCGAGATCCGGCCGAGGTACCTGATGCTCACGCGAAAGGTAATCATCCAGCTCGATTTTGCTCGGCATCGCCGGGGCGCAGCCGTGGCGTGAAACCACCAGCGCGCCGCAGGCATTGGCATAGCGGCAGGCCTGCTCCCAGCCTTCGTCATTGAGATAACCACGCAGCAACCCAGACATGAACGCATCCCCCGCGCCCAGCACGTTGAGCACTTCCACGCGCACGCCGCTGACGTTGATCCCGCCGTCCAGCGAGTCAGGAATCAGTCCGAGAAATACGGAACAGCCCTGCGCTCCACGCTTACAGACCAGCGTGGCTTCCGTGGTCTGCCGCACTTTTTTCAGCGCCGCCAGCGTGTCGGTTGATCCACCGGCAATGTGAAATTCTTCTTCGGTGCCGACAATCACATCAAAGAGATGCAGGACCGATTGCAGCTGGGTTGTGACCTGTTCAGCTTCAACAAAACGCGTTTCGCCGTCGCCAAGGGAAGTCAGCCCCCACAGCACCGGGCGGTAATCAATATCCAGCACGGTGCGCACATCATTCCGGCGGGCATAGCTCAGCGCGGTCAGCACCGCCTCACGGGTACGCGGGTTTGAGAGGTGCGTGCCGGTAATCGCCAGGCAGCGGGCGGAGGCAATGTACTCTTCGCTGAAATCGTTCGCCGTGATTGCCATATCTGCGCAGTTGTCACGGTAAAAAATCAGCGGGAAAGTGTCGCGATCTTTGATGCCCAGCAGCACCAGCGCCGTCAGCCGATCTTTGTCGGTGATTAAATGGCTGGTGTCGCAGCCAACCTGGCTAAGTTCTTCGCGCAGAAAGCGCCCCATGTGCTCGTCGCCAACGCGCGCCAGCATGGAAGATTTCAGCCCCTGGCGAGCGGTGCCGTAGGCTACATTGCCTGACGAGCCGCCAAGATAACGGGCGAAGCTGCTGGCATCTTCCAGCCGCGCGCCAATCTGCTGGCTGTAGAGATCTACCGCGACCCGCCCCATGCAAATCAGATCCAACTGCTTTTCTTTCATTCTTCGTCCTCAGACAATGTCAGATACGTTGATCCAGCGCCCCTGCTGGTGTGACAGGGCGATCGCGTCGAGAATGCGAGACACCTTCCAGCCTTCTTCAAAATCCGGCCACAGCGGGGCATCGGCGGCAATGCCGTCGATCAGATCGCGTACTTCCACCGTTTTTTGATCGTTAAAGCCTATGCCGTGCCCCGCGCCCATGCAGAACGAGCCGTAATCCGGGTGAGCCGGGCCAACCAGCAGCGTGCGGAACCCCTGGCGGCCTTCGGGATCGCTTTGCAGATAAAGTTTCAGCTCCGCCATGCGTTCCTGGGTAAAACTCAGCGCCCCTTTCGTGCCAGTGATCGTCCAGGTCAGCCCCATTTTTCTGCCGCTGGCGACGCGTGATGTTTCAATCACGCCCTGAGCACCACCTTCAAAGCGCACCATCGCGTGGGCCTGATCTTCATTTTCCACGGCGATCATCTCGCTGCTGCCAGCCGAAGCCGGGCGCTGCGGCACCACGATTTTCAGGTCGCCGCAGACTTCGCGGATATCGCCGACCAGGTACTGCGCCATATTGACGATGTGCGCCGCCAGATCCCCCAGCGCACCAAGCCCGGCGGTCTCCTTGAAGCAGTGCCAGTGGATCGGCGAAAGCGGATCGGCCATGTAGTCTTCGTTGTGGGTGCCGTAGAAGTGGATTACTTCCCCGATCTCACCGCGTGCAATGATCTGCTTTGCCAGCTGCGCCGTTGGGTTCTTCATGTAGTTGAAGCCGACTAGCGTTTTGACACCGGCCAGATCGGCAGCATCCACCATCAGGCGTGCGTCGCGGGCGTTCAGCGCCAGCGGCTTTTCCGAATAGACGTGCTTGCCGTGGCGAATCGCCTCCAGCGCCATCTCCTTATGCAGGTGGTTTGGGGAACAAATGTCCACCACGTCGATATTCGGGTCCGCCACCAGTTCGCGCCAGTCGCCGGTGGAGCGATTAAACCCAAACGCGGCGGCGCGCTTCGCCGCCAGTTCCGGCGTGACTTCCGCTACCATTTCGCGAACCAGTTCGCCCTGCAGGTCAAAGACCGTCGGCGCCTGCGCGTAGGCGATGGCGTGAGCTTTGCCGATGTAGCCGGTACCGATTAAACCAATTCTGACCTTTTTCATGTGTTGTTCCTGAAGTCGTGACCAGCCTTTGTACCCTCACCCCAGCCCTCTCCCTGAGAGGGAGAGGGTTAGGGTGAGGGAAAATCCTTACAGCGCGCCGCGGCGGTTCTTGGCGTAGGTATCGAACGCCACCGCCAGCACGATAATCAGCCCGGTAATGATCTGCTGGTAGTAAGCCGACACGTTCATCAGCACCAGGCCATTAATCAGGATCCCCATGATGATGGCGCCGATGATCGTGCCGCTGATCCGCCCGTAGCCGCCCATCAGCGATGTCCCGCCGATCACCACCGAGGCGATCACGCGCAACTCAAAGGAGATCCCCGCCACCGCTTCGGCGCTGCCCAATCGGGCGCTGAGCACAAAGCCAGCCAGCCCGGCAAGACAGCCAATAACCACGTACACGCTAACCAGCACGCGCTTCACGTTAACCCCGGCGAGGCGAGCCGCTTCCGGGTTGCCGCCGATGGCATACACAAAGCGCCCCCAGCGAGTTTTGTGCAGTGCCAGATAACCCAGAATCGAGACAATGGCGAAGATCCAGATAGGAACAGAGATGCCGAGCATTTCGCCGCGTCCCCACCAGCGGTAGCCCGCGTCAAACCCGGCGATGGGCGCACCGTCGTTGATCACCAGCGTCAGGCCGCGCCAGATGGTCATCCCGCCCAGCGTGACGATGAACGGCGGCAGACGCAGACGAGTGACGCCCAGGCCGTGCAGGAAGCCTATCAGCGTGCCGAGCGCCAGGCAGATCCCCAGCCCCAGCAGCCAGCTAAAACCGCCCCAGGCGTTCGGATCGACGGTGGTAAAGTTATCGCCCTTGATCACGTAGGCTGCGGTCATCGCACACACGGCCAGGATCGACCCCACCGACAGATCGATACCCGCCGTAAGAATGACAAAGGTCATGCCCACCGCGATGATCCCGTAGATTGAAACCTCGGTCAGGATGTTGAAAATATTGCGTTCGGACAGGAAGTTGCTGTTCTGTGACTGGAAGAAGATCAGCAACAAGAACATGAAGATCAGCACCCCGAAGCGCTCGAAGAAAGCGATCGGATCGAAGCGCGAGGCGCTTTTTGCCGGAGTCTGGGTTTTGGTAATCATCTGCGTCATGGGCTCCCCCGTTATGCGGCGCTTAAGGCGCTATGGTTGATGGCCATCAGAGTCATCAGCCGTTCTTCATTGGCTTCATCGCCGTGTAGTTCGCCGGTCACTCGCCCTTCGCTGAGGGTAATGATCCGATCCGACACCGCGAGAATCTCCGGCAGGTCGGAAGAAATCACGATCACCGCCACGCCTCGCTTAGCCATATCAAACAGCACCTGATGCACTTCCGATTTAGTCCCTACGTCAATGCCGCGAGTCGGCTCGTCGACGATCAGCACCCTTGGATTCAGCGCCATACAGCGCGCCAGGATCACTTTTTGCTGGTTCCCGCCGGAGAGCTTGCGTACCTCCTGCTCGGCGTTAACCATTTTGATTTGCAGCGCCTGCCGGTAGGACTCAATCAGCGCATCTTCTTTGCGCGGGCTGACGAAATAGCGCCAGGTGAGCAGCGACGAAAGGCTGGAGAGCGAAAGGTTGTCGCGGATCGACAGACCCAGCACCGCCCCTTCTTTTTTACGATCTTCCGGCACCAGCGCGATCCCCTGGTCCAGGGCATGCATCGGGTTTTGCGGTCGGTAAGGTTTGCCGTCCAGCTCGAAGCTGCCGGTGGTGAATTTGTCTGCGCCAAACAGACAGCGAGCAACCTCGGTACGCCCGGCGCCTACCAGCCCGGCGATGCCCAGCACTTCTCCGGCGTGGACGTGAAAACTGATGTCTTTCAACGCAATGCCGTGTGGATCAAGCGGCGGTTTTTCACGGCTCAGCCCCTTCACCGCCAGGCGGATGGGCTTGTCTGCATGGTGCGTAAGGCTGGCATCGCGGCGGTTAAACACCACATCGCGGCCGACCATCAGGCGGATAATTTGCTCCACGTTGGTGCCCGCCACGTCGCCGGAGCCGGTATAGCGGCCATCCTGGAACACGGTGAAACGGTCACAAAGCTGGAAGACTTCATGCAGGCGATGGGTCACATAAATAATGCTGACGCCGCGGCCTTTCAGCTCGCGCACCACGCGGTGCAGGCTCTCAACTTCACTGTCGCTCAGGGCTGCGGAAGGCTCATCCATAATGATCAGCCGGGCATTCAGCGTCAGCGCCCTGGCAATCTCCACCATCTGCTGCTGGGCCACGCTCAGGCGGGCCACGGCAGTCGTCGGCGCGACGTTGAGCTGCAAATAATCCAGAATGACCTGCGCTTCCTGGTTCACCGCTTTGCTGTCGACAATCAGGTTGCGGCGACGCGGCTCGCGGCCAAGAAACATGTTTTCCGCCACCGTCATATTGGGCAGCAGGTTAAATTCCTGATAAATCGTGATAATGCCTTTGTTCTGGCGCGCTACCGGCGAGTCATCCGCCGAAAGCGTTTCACCGTTAAACCAGATCTCACCGCGCGTTTGCGGCTGCGCCCCGGCCAACGCCTTCAGCAGCGTGGATTTTCCCGCGCCGTTTTCCCCCAGCAGGGCATGGATTTCCCCCTGCCCAACGCTGAGCTGTGCGCTGCTCAACGCCCAGACGCCGGAGAAACTTTTCGCCAGGTCGGTCACTTTCAGTAAAGGTTGCGACATCAGACTGCTCCTCTGTTGCGCCCGCCCGCAGGCGGACGGGCACGTTCAGATTTATTTGCCGGCTTCGCCGATACGCTCTGCTTGATCGAGGTTATCTTTGGTGATCATCGTGGGCGCGTAATCTGCCCCGGTGATCGCCTTCTTCTCACGAATGTTGGCCACCAGCTGGCTCATCGCCGTTTTCACCGCAAAACCAGGGCGCTGATCGGCAGTTGCCGCCATCCAGCCGTCACGCACGCGAGCCAGCGCTTCCGGTACTGCGTCAAAGCCGGTCACCAGCACTTCACCCGGCTTCATGCCCTGGCCCTGCAGCGCTTCAATCGCACCCAGCGCCATATCGTCGTTAGCGGAGAGGATCACCTGAGGCTTTTTCGGCAGCGATGGCAGGACGCTTTCAACGATGCGCATACCTTCAGAACGCATCCAGTTCCCGGTTTGATCGGCGACGATCTTATATTTGTCGCCCCCGGCTTTCAGGCCGTCGCGGATCCCTTTGGTACGTTCGATATTGGAGGAGGAGCCAGGCTGCCCGGTCAGCAGCACAATGTCCGCGCCGTCAGGGAATTTGGCTTTCACAAAATCAGCTACGGCCTGGCCACCTTTGTAGTTGTTGGCACCAAAGTGCGGTACCGGCTTGTCGCTGGCAACCGAGCGGTCGAGCGTTACCACCGGCAGCTTGGCATCCTGAATTTCCCCTACCGCACTCGACACGGCGTTAACGTCGTTTGGCGAAACGATAAACCCCTGAGCGCCACGCGTGATGGCGTTTTCCAGGTCTGCGACCTGCTTAGGCGAGCTGCCCTGGCTGTCGAGAACCTGTAGCTTGACGCCCATCTCTTTGGCGGCCTGCACGGCGGTGCGCTGCATATGCACTTCAAACGGCATCGCAAGGTTTGGGGTGCTAAAAACAATCTGTTCGTTTTCGGCCAGCGCCGGCGCCGTGGTCAGGGCGATGAGGGCGGCGAGGATCAGCTTTTTCATTGTTATCTCTCTTCTATGTGTAGGGTCTTCGGAGGTTACAAAGCAACTTCGCGCTGGCTACGCAGTGACTCCAGCGCCTTGTCGGCCAGGTACAGGGCGCGTTCACCGTCATCGCCGCTGCACTCGGGTTTGGCCTCGCCGCGCAGGACGGCAACAAAGTGCTGCCATTCGGCGGCATAGGCATCTTTGTAGCGCTGGAGGAAAAAGTGTTCTGGCAACGCGCTGGTGTTCCCGCCGTCGCCAAAGAATTGAACCTGGTTTTCCAGGATATTGCCGGCGGTCAGCAGGCCCTTAGCGCCATGCAGCTCCAGGCGCTGGTCGTAGCCATAGGCCGAGCGGCGGCTGTTGACGATGGTCGCCAGCGCTCCGGAGGCATATTTCAGGACGATAAAAGCGGTATCGATGTCGCCCGCTTCGCCAATCGCCGGATCCACCAGGTTGCTGCCCTGGGCATACACGGTCACCGGCTCTTCGCCCATGATGAAGCGAGCCATATCAAAGTCGTGGATGGTCATGTCGCGGAACATGCCGCCGGAGACACGCACATATTCAGCCGGCGGCGGCGATGGATCGCGGGAGATAATCACCAGCGATTCCGGCGTGCCGATGCGCCCCTGCAGCGCTTCGTTTTTCAGTTTGCGGAACTGCGGATCAAAGCGACGATTAAAGCCGATAAACAGCGGCACATTATGTGCTTTCACCACTTTCAGGCAGTCGCGCACACGGGCCAGATCCAAATGCACCGGCTTTTCGCAGAAGATTGCTTTGCCATGTTTGGCGGCAAGCTCAATCAGGTCGGCGTGAGTGTCGGTCGCCGAGGCGATCAGCACCGCATGAACCTCCGGGTCGCTCATCGCCTGGGCAACGCTCTGCTGGCGCGCCTGGTATTTTTCAGCAATGCGCGCGGCGTTTTCTGCATTAGGATCGACAACGGACCAGAGGGTGGAATGGGGATGGGCGGCAATATTGGCGGCGTGGATTTGGCCGATACGGCCCGCGCCCAGTAAAGCAATGTTAAACATGGCGGCTCCCGAAAGTGGTGTTGCAGTAGGATCATGAGCCGGGTCTTCCGGCTTTCACATGCAGCTGAATAACGACGCCTTAAATAAAACATTTATTTCATTTTAATGCAGAGTGAAAGTTTCATTTTTGCGCAGAGGTTAACATTTTGATAATTTATCGGCTGTATTTTGTTAGCAGAATCACAACGCCGAATGAATTAAAACCTGAACAGAGAAGGGACTTGAGAGGGAGAGTGCACCCATGCTGCAGCGCAAGAAGAGAAGAAAGCAAAAATGAAATAAACATTCCGCCAGATAGTCCAGCGGAATGCTAAAGGGTCAGTACTGACGGGCGTTTTTAAGCTTAGTGGCGGTTTGTTCAGCGGCATCAGCCACCGCGCTCGAGCGAGAAACCTGAGCATCGCCGGTGCGCCACCAGGCTTCGTAGTCGTGGGTCATGGTTTTAGGCAGCACTTTGATATCCAGCAGCGTCGGCCCCGGCTCCTGACGAGATGCCTCCAGCGCGGCAAGCAGCTCCGCCTCGCTATTAACCCGCCAGGCTTTGCAGCCGTAGCTTTCGGCGTTTTGGGCAAAATCCACCTTCACCAGCGGGCCATCCAGCCTGCCGCTTTGCGGATTTCGATGACGGTTTTCGGTACCAAAACTGCCCATGCCGTGCCCCATCTGCAGGTTATTGATGCAGCCGAACCCGGCGTTATCGAACAGCAGAATGGTGACTTTGATCCCTTCCTGTACGGCAGTTTGCAGCTCGGAATGCAGCATCAGGTAAGAACCATCCCCCACCATCGCGTACACCGGCTGCTCCGGCTTCGCGAGCTTTGCTCCCACCGCCGCGGCTATCTCGTACCCCATGCAGGAATAGCCGTATTCCAGGTGATAGCTGTCCGGCGTTTTTACCTGCCACAGGCGCTGTAAATCCCCCGGCAGCGACCCCGCCGCGCCCACCACGATAGCGTCATCTTCAATGTGCTGATTTACCAGGCCCAGCACGCGGGTTTGGGTCAAAAATGTGCCTAATTCACGGCTGTATTCCTGCAACGTTTCGTCCAGATGGCCCGCCACTTCCGGGGCTTCTCCCGCCTGCCATTGCCGCGTCCACAGCCGTTGGCATTCCTCGTGCCAGGCGGCTTTCGCGTGCGCGGCCTCGTTTTGCCAGGCGGCGTGATAGCCAGCCTGATGCAACCCGGCAGTCAACTGCTCAAGCCCAATCCGGGCATCGGCCACCAGCGGCGTGGCGTCCAGTTTGAGGGCATCAAATTCGGCCACATTCAGCAGCAGGTAATCAGCCTCAGGTGAAAACAGTGATTTAGAGCCGGTGGTAAAGTCGGTCAGCCGGGTGCCCACGCCGATGATTAAGTCCGCCTGTGGGGCCAGCAGGTTAGCCGCCAGGCCGCCCGTCACACCGAGGCCTCCCAGATTAAGTGAGTGCTCGCTTACAATTGCACCTTTCCCGGCCTGCGTTTCGGCAAACGGCAGCCCGAAGCGTTCCACAAAAGCCTGAAATGCCCGATGCGCGCCGGAATAGCGAACCCCTCCACCGCAAATAACCAGCGGACGACGCTTTGTAGCAATAAGCTTTAGCGCGGCCTGCAGCCGGTTTTCATCCGGCGGACGCCGCGCGATATGATGTACCCGCCGGGCAAAGAAGCTTTTCGGGTAATCCCAGGCTTCGCCCTGCACATCCTGCGGCAGGCAAATCGTTACCGCGCCAGTCTCAGCGGGGTTAGTAAGTACTCGCATGGCGCTCATCATGGCGCTCATCAGCTGTTCGGGGCGGTTGATTCTGTCCCAGTAGCGGGACACCGGCCGGAAGCAGTCGTTGGTGCTAATGCTCAGGTCATGAAACTGCTCAATTTGCTGGAGCACCGGGTCCGGCTGCCGGCTGGCATAGATGTCGCCGGGCAAGAGCAGCAGCGGAATGCGGTTGGCGGTGGCCGTTGCGGCGGCAGTCACCATATTGGCGGCTCCCGGACCCACGGAGGAGGTCACGGCATAAATCCTCTGCCGCCGGTGCTGCTTGGCGAAGCCGGTGGCGATATGCGCCATCCCCTGCTCGTTGCAGCCCTGATGCACCTTCAGGTGCCCGGGGTCCTCCTCGAGCGCCTGCCCAAGGCCGAGCACGTTGCCGTGCCCGAAAATGGTCATTACGCCTTCTATAAACGGCTGCTCCTGCCCGTCAATGTCTACGTACTGCTGGTTTAAAAACCTGACCAGTGCCTGCGCCATGGTCATGCGTTGTGTGGTCATCTTTCCTCCCCTTAGCCCAGCGTCGGCATTGAGAATGCAGATCCTTGCTGATGGCTGGTTTCCGGCCAGCGGGCGGTGACGGTTTTCATCCGCGTGTAGAAACGCACGCCGTCACTGCCGTGCACGTTCAGCGGCCCGAAGATAGAACGCTTCCAGCCACCAAAGCTGTGGAAAGCCATTGGCACCGGAATGGGCACGTTTACGCCAACCATGCCCACCAGGACGTCTTCAGTAAAGCGCCTGGCTGTGCCGCCGTCACGGGTGAAAATCGCCGTGCCGTTGCCGTATTCGTGTTTATTGATCAGATCCAGCGCGCTGGTGTAATCCGGCACACGCACCACGCTCAGCACCGGGCCGAAGATCTCTTCTTTATAAATGGTCATCTCAGGCGTGACATGATCAAACAGCGTAGGGCCAACAAAATAGCCGCCTTCGTGGCCTGCCAGCCTGAGGCCCCGGCCATCCACGCGCAGCGTCGCGCCCTGCTGCTCTCCGCTATCAATATAGCCCAGCACTTTGGCCCGGTGGGGCGCGGAAATGAGCGGCCCCATTTCGTTTTCCGGCTCCTGCCCAAGGCCCGGCCCCACACGCAGGGTAGCAAGCTGTTTTTCCAGCCCCGCGCACAGCGCATCTGCAGTTTCATCCCCCACGGCGACCACCACCGAAAGCGCCATGCAGCGTTCCCCCGCGGCACCAAAAGCCGCCCCCATAATGGCGTTGGTTGCCATGTCCAGATCGGCATCCGGCATCAAAATGCAGTGGTTTTTCGCCCCGCCCAGCGCCTGGCAGCGCTTACCCTGGGCAGAAGCGGTCTGGTAAATGTATTCGGCAATCGGCGTCGAGCCGACAAAGCTGACGGCCTGCACCCTTGGGTCAGTCAGCAATACGTCCACGGCTTCTTTATCGCCCTGCACCACGTTGAACACGCCGTCCGGCAGCCCGGCCTCTTTCAGCAACTGCGCCAGCCGCAGCGACAGCGACGGATCTTTTTCTGACGGCTTGAGCACAAAGGTATTGCCGGTCGCCAGCGCGATGGGGAACATCCACATCGGCACCATTGCCGGGAAATTAAACGGCGTGATCCCCGCACAGACGCCAAGCGGCTGCATCAGAGAATGGCTGTCCACGCCCGTTCCCACGTTGGCCGAATGCTCGCCCTTTTGCAGATGCGGGATGCCGCAGGCGAACTCCACCACTTCAAGGCCGCGGGTCAGCTCGCCCACCGCGTCAGAATAGACTTTGCCGTGCTCTTCGCTAATAAGCTTCGCCAGGCTGTCCATGTGTTCCTCAAGCAGGCTTTTAAAGCGGAACATCACGCGGGCACGCTTGAGCGGAGACTGGCGAGCCCAGCCCGGAAACGCCTGCTGGGCGGCAGCAATGGCCTGCTCCGTCTGCCTGGCCGTGCTCATGGTGACCTGGCGGATCTGCGCGCCAGTCGCCGGGTTGAAGATCGCCTGTACTCGCTGGCCTTCGCCCGCGACGCATTCACCGTGGATAAAATTCGCTACCGTCTCCATCTCTGGCCTCTTGCTGTTAGGGTTGTCTCCCGAACACTGTATATGAAACAAACATTCCATTTTAAGTTGAAATAAAATAAATGTTGATTATTGTGATCAACACTTCGTTTTTATGTTAACCCGCAGAATGAGGTGCAAAGACTGAGACGTCAGCGGCGTTTCAGCCTCCGCCAGTTTTGGTGCATCTGTTTCATTTTTGCCGGGACTACGCTTAAATACGTTTCAGCGAATACTTTTGAGGATGGCAAATTGACCACGGCGACAACCCTGAGCGAACTCCAGCAGCAGATCCGCGACCGCTATGACAGCCTGAGCAAAAGGCTGCAGCAGGTTTCCCGCTACGTGCTGGATAACACCAACAGCGTGGCATTTGATACCGTGGCCGCCATTGCCGAGCGGGCGGAGGTGCCGCCCTCTACGCTTATCCGTTTTGCCAATGCCTTTGATTTCAGCGGGTTCAACGAGATGAAACAGCTGTTTCGCATGAATCTGGTGGAAGAGACAGCAAGCTATACCGACCGGGCGAGGCTGTTCCGCGAGCTGGGCAGCGAAGCCGTGCCGGAAACGCCGCTGGATATTTTGCAGGAGTTTGCCCGCTCAAATGCTCAGGCCCTGCAGCAGCTGGCCGCCCGTACCGAACCGGACATGCTGCAGCGTGCCGTGGAACTGCTTGCCGAAGCAGACACGATCTACGTTGTTGGCCTGCGTCGCTCCTTTAGCGTGGCGGCCTATCTGACCTATGCCCTGAGCCATCTGGATTGCCGCGCTGTGCTGCTGGACGGGCTTGGCGGGATGCTGCGTGAGCAGGTCAACCGGGTGAAAGCGAAAGATATTGTGGTGTCGATAAGCTTCTCTCCGTATGCCGAAGAGACGCTGATGGTCAGCGAAATTGCCGCCCAGGCGGGGGCCCGTCAGATAGTGATCACCGACAGCCAGATTAGCCCGTTTGCCACGTTTAGCGATCTCTGTTTTGTGGTGAAAGAGGCGCAGGTAGACGCTTTCCGCTCGCAGTCCGCCACGCTTTGCCTGGTACAGTCGCTGATGGTGGCGCTCGCGTATTACCAGGGCACGCCGCACAGCGCGCTCTCGCCGGAGGCCTGATTTTCGGATTGCCGAATGTCTCCGCAGGGTTAAGATGGAAACAACGTTTCAAAAAATAACTCTGACCCTAAGGAGACACCATGCCCTACGAAGCCAGCCCGTCGCGTTATCAATCCATGCAGTATCGCTTCTGCGGCCAGAGCGGCCTGCAGCTGCCTGCGCTTTCTCTCGGTTTGTGGCACAGTTTTGGCGGCGTAAGCCCGCTGGAGTCCCAGCGCGATCTGCTGCGCACCGCGTTCGATCTTGGCATTACGCATTTCGATCTGGCGAATAACTACGGGCCGCCTCCGGGCTCAGCGGAAGAAAACTTTGGCCGCCTGCTGAAACAGGATTTTAGCGGCTATCGCGACGAGCTGATTATCGCCACCAAAGCGGGGTATGACATGTGGCCAGGCCCTTATGGCTCTGGCGGCTCACGCAAGTACCTGCTGGCGAGTTTGGATCAGAGCCTGAAGCGTATGGGGCTGGAGTACGTTGATATTTTCTATTCCCATCGCGTGGATGAGAGAACGCCGATGGAAGAAACGGCCAGCGCCCTGGCACATGCGGTGCAAAGCGGCAAAGCGCTTTATGTCGGGATCTCCTCTTACTCCGCCGAAAGAACGCAAAAAATGGCCGATCTGCTGCGGGAATGGAAAATTCCGCTGCTTATTCACCAGCCCTCCTACAACCTGTTAAACCGCTGGGTCGATAAAAGCGGCCTGCTGGACACGCTGCAGCGCAACGGCAGCGGCTGCATCGCCTTTACCCCGCTCGCCCAGGGCCTGTTGACCGGCAAATACCTGAACGGCATCCCGGAAGGCTCAAGGATGCAGGTGGAAGGCAATAAAATCCGCGGGCTGAATGAAAAGATGCTGACTGAGGCTAATCTCAGCAGCCTGCGCTTGCTCAACGAGATGGCGCTGCAGCGTGGCCAGACGATGGCGCAGATGGCGCTGAGCTGGCTGCTGAAAGACGAACGCGTCACCTCAGTGCTGATCGGTGCGAGCCGGCCAGAACAGCTAAAAGAGAATGTGAAAGCGCTGGAGAACCTCAACTTTACGGCAGAAGAGCTGGAGAGAATTGACCGCCACGTCGCCGATGGTGAGCTAAATCTGTGGCAGGCATCGTCCGACAAATAAAAGCAAAAGCCCCTGTTTAAAAGGGGCTTAATATTTAATACTTGGCGCTGCGGGAGAGCTTGTCGAGATAGCCCATCACAAACGCCGACAGCACAAACGTCAGGTGGATGATCACATACCACATCAGTTTGTTGTCCGGCACGTTTTTAGCGTCCATAAAAATACGCAGCAGATGGATGGACGAGATCGCCACGATGGATGCCGCGACTTTATTCTTCAGCGAACCGGAGTCCATTTTCCCCAGCCAGCTC
The DNA here is from genome assembly GCF_900177785.1 of Cedecea sp. NFIX57. Lineage (NCBI taxonomy): Bacteria > Pseudomonadati > Pseudomonadota > Gammaproteobacteria > Enterobacterales > Enterobacteriaceae > Cedecea > Cedecea sp. NFIX57. The sequence continues at coordinate 110,528 of NZ_FXAS01000018.1, forward strand.
AGTTTCTCTTTGCCTTCGTAAATATCCAGCGTCGAGACAAAGTTCTCATAGCCAGAAAACATCACCATCACCAGCAGGCCGCCGACCAGCGCCATATCCACCAGCGAGAGCAGCGTCAGAATTAAGTCTGCTTCCGCAATCGAGAAGATATTCGGGAGAACGTGAATGATCTCCTGGAAAAATTTCACCGTCAGCGCAAGCAGGGCCAGAGATAACCCGAAGTAAACCGGAGCCAGAAGCCAGCGCGAGGCGTACATCGCATTCTCAATAAAACGTTCCATAATGTCCTGTCTGGAAATATCAAAAGAGCGCCATTATAGCGAATTCCGGCGTTTAAGAGTGACCTGCATTGCAGACCTTAAACACTTTTCAGGTCGATCTCCGGGCGCTGATACTGCGGCCATACCAGCGCCACCAGTGCAGGGTAAGCGTCGCGGCTAAACTCGTTAAAACACTGGCGCAGGTTCAGCACTTCAATATCTGACAATGGCACCTCCTCACCGTCGGCACAGCGTTTTTTAATGTTGTCATAATATTTATATACCGCCGAATTTAAATCACTGCAGCGGCGCTGAGCGCTAAATAAAACCGGCTGAGACGTCAGTTCATCGATACGCATTTTTTTAATGGTGGCGTGAGTAAAATCAATATACTCACTGTTAATACGCCAATAATAGCTGGGCGTAATTTTAGACATCAGCATGCCGAAATAATCTTCCCGCTCTTCACTGGAGGTGATGGGTTGTATTTCACCCGAAGCACGATTTTTTTTATTATTTGAGGTGCTAAACTCTTTGCGCATAATCAGCACGGCACATAACAAAATCAAAATTGTGACAATAGAATAAAATATGCTGTGCATAAGAAACTCCTGTTTTTTTTATTTTTGAATTGAGGCATCATATCGCGAATCTCTGAACCTGAATATTGAACCGATTTCAAAGGATCACATTCGATGCTGCCTGAACACTTCTTACCACGGCGCTATCCCGTTGCTGCACCGTCAACGCTCCCTGCAGAAGTTGAAAATAGTACCACGCCGGAAGTCGTTCAGGACAAGATTTTAACGCTGGAAAAAAACATCCTGAGCGGCAGTCATTATGCCGGGCAGGCCAAAAACCGCCTGCTTGAAGAAACCGATCGTCATATTAAAGAGCGGCTGCTGTGCGCGGTTCGGATAGAGGCGTTACACGCCCTGATTGGCGAACTGGTTGAAAAAGAACTTATTAGTGCCGCCGATTTGCAGATGCTTATCGAAGACAAAACCGCCTGGGTGAGTAGCAAGGAACAGGAAATTTGGGTTAATCAAATGACTCAAGAAAAGCCCTGGCCATTATGCTATTCAATTGAGGAGTAGTGCTATGGCAGAACCTATAAAAAAACAGCCAGTGTTAATTAGCGCCGATGAAAATAAAGACCATGAATTTACGTTAAGTAAAAATATAGCAATTCTGATTCGCCTTAAGAACGAAAACATCACCCGTAATACGCAGGAAGTCACGGATATTACTTCGGCACTTATCGACCTGAAATGGATGAACCGCCGTGAGATTTTCCCGTGGCGCGCTAAAGAAGAAGTGTATGGTGCGGTGCTGGAAGAGATCCTTAACCATCATCCGAAGCTTAAAGAACAGATTCTGAAACGGCTGGAAGGGCATTATCAGCGCCTGAAAGAGCAGGAAGCGCAGACGCTGTCGATGACCCGCGGTCTGGCAGAGAAGACCTGGAAGAGTTCTACGCTGTGATCTAATCCCTAAAGCAGTGCAAATGCTTTTCGCTATGCTGGATGAATATTCCGTTCACCCGTCGATCTGTTTCCCCTTGTATGTTTAAAGTCACTTCAGTTACCCGCCGTCAGGCGGGTACACTGTCAAAGCGTTTGACCTGATGCCACAGCCCGTTTCCCCTCTG
>NZ_FXAS01000044.1:0-26810 GCF_900177785.1 Cedecea sp. NFIX57
GCTGGTGACCATCCTGAATGCAATGCTTCGGGATAATAAAGAATGGGTGACGACATAGCGCCACCCTTGACTTTAAACACAGCTGCTCTCCCTTTCAGGGGAAAACAAACCGCAGCGAATTTTTTATCCCCTCTTCCTTTCAGGGAGAGGGTTAGGGTGAGGGTAAAGACCTGAAGCGATGTTAAGTTTGAAAGAAGTGGCGGCGTGAGCAAAGCTACTTATCTAAAAACCGCAGCTTCCAGCTCTGAATCGTTCTAGGTAGAGGGCCAGTCTCATTCCCTTTACCGCGATAAAACCTGGCCTCCTGAACGCCATTTTTCCCTGGCGTAGTCCGGGCGGCCCACATTTTACCGTCCGGTGTATACATAATAATGGCGGTATGACGATTCGCCTCTCCGCGCACCCACATGGAAATCACTTTCGCGCCAATATTGTCGATATCGTCCTGGTAGATATAGACATTCGCGGAATCAACAAAGTTTTGGTAGTCGTCCCCTACCATCTCCCTAAAACGGGTATCTGTTGCCGAGTCTGGGAAGATACCCAGGGACAACAACGTGGCTTTCGGGCGTGGATCCGTTGGACTTTTGGCATAGAGACCGTCAATAAATACGCCGGTCGGCATCGACAGACTACAGCCCCAGCTCGCGTTGCTGTAAACCTGAATGGAGTCGTCCTGTTGCGGGATAAGCAACAGCTTACAGTTACTGGTATCCTTCACTTTTTCCACAATCGCAATACCGTAGAGTTTTCTGGCTTCGGCGCTAAAATCATCATGATTCGAGCCTGCCCAGGCCTGAATATCAACGGTCAATGACCATTCAGCATTGCGGCTAAAGGTGAGTATCCCACCGCTGCGGTTGGCCGCCGAGGTATTCCACCATTTTCCCTGCCAGTCAAAATTCTCTTTCACGTCAGAAATACGGCTAATACCTTCATAGTAGGCGCGTTCAATGCAGCTGTATGACGTGCAGCTTTCAAGGGATTTTTCCCACTCCGCGTACTCTTTATGCACCTGGAGCGCATCGTGTTTCTCCAGCATGCTGCGGTAAATAACGGTCATCGCACTGTCAAGCCAGTGCAGGGTATCATTCGTGCAGATGGTATTTTCCAAAGGCGTAGCCGGACGCTGGCAACTAGCCGCCATCGCACTACCGGTATAAAAACCAGATATTAACAATAAGATGAAAAGCACACGCTTGAGCATATTTAAGAGAAAATTCTGAAAGAGAAGTGGCTATTCTGACCAGAACATATGCGGTTTGCAATCTCAGGCTGATTTCATGATTAATTGAAATAAAAATGAAAATAATGCGTTAATAATATGCCATTAATGTGAGTGGAAGGGTTTAATCGCATAATAATAACGGACGGGTAATATACTTCCCGTTATGCAGATTCGCGCGGCACCAGTTCACCAGAGATGATAATTCTCTGGGCGGGAAGTTCCGGCTGTTTGATTTTGCTGACAATTAATGCAGCAGCTTGTCGTCCGGTCTCTTCACTGGAGGCGGAAACATAGGTAAAGCTCGGCGAGGTCAGGTTAATGTACATCATATCCTCGAAACCAATCAGCGAGACCTGCTGCGTTAAGAAAACGTCTTTCCCAACGGTGCGGCCAACCTGCTGAATGCCGGTAATTGCGCCGATAATGGCCGCCGGAGAATGACACAGCATGGCGGTAATCTGGTTGCTCTTTTCCAGCATCAGGCGCGTGGCAAAAGCCGAGGCCGATGTATCGTCTGCACATTCCGGCGCCCACTCTTCTCTGAACGGCAAGCCATACTGCTGCAGGGCGCTGCGGTAGCCAGACAGCCGCTCGGCGCGGATTAGGCAGCTTTTTGTGCCCCCCAGCCAGGCAATATTGCGATGCCCGCGTTCTATGAGAAAGCGCGTGGCCTGGTTACCGGCCTGGCGATTATCCCGCCCAATCACATCGCGCGTGCTGGTGATGGTGGATTCAGAGATAACCACCGTGGGCAGCGGGCAGTCGGTAATGGCCTGGGGAACATCAGCGGAGTGGCAGTCGGCGGCCAGATAAATCACCCCGGCAACGCCCTGCTGGCTAAACGAGGTCAGGCAGTTGCGCAGCTGTTGTTCTCCGTCGCGCGGCTGGCCAAGAAACACCATGTAGCCTTGTTTTTCGAGCTGCTGGACAACGCTCGCGGTGACGTTGACGGAGAAAGAGTTGTTAAAGTCACGAATAATCAGGCCGATCAGGTTAGAGGTGTTGGAGCGAAGGTTGGCGGCGGCAACGTTATGCACGTAGCCCAGCTCCTTGATAGCGGCATTGACCTTATCAATGGTCGCCTCAGAGATCTTGCCCTTCTGGCGCAGCACCAGCGAAACCGTCGAAACCGATACGCCCGCCAGCTCAGCGACATCAATGATGTTGACCTTTTTCATTCCACCCCTGTAACCGCACATCCATAAATTTCAGCCCCCTGAACCATACAGGAGGCCGAAAGGTATTACATTATTTACCGATCATCGTCGACATTGTCTGTGCAATAAATTGCGCTCTGGCACCAAATATGACCTGGATACCCGAATCGCCGACGAATACCACGCCACGTGCGCCCAGGCTGTTCAGGCCATCTTTATCGACCATCGAACTGTCGTCCACTTCCAGACGCAGGCGCGTAATGCAGGAACCTACAGAGTTAATATTTGGTGCCCCGCCCAGCAGGCCGATGATATCGCCCGCCAGTTCGGTGTCGGTTTTGTCTCCCGCGTTAGCGGTCACTTCTGTGCGGCCCGGCGTTTTCACGTCGAAACGGCGAATCACGAAGCGGAAAGTGAAGTAGTAAATCAGCGCCATTGGCACGCCCACGACCACCGCCATCAGGAAGTTAGTCTGGTAGCCGTTGAACGACGGCAGGATCCCGAAGGAGATGTAGTCGATCATCCCGGCAGAGAACGATTTGGCGATATGGGCATGCAGCAGGTACATGCACATATAAGACAGGCCGGCCATCACCGCGTTGAACACATACAGAATCGGAGCCACGAAGATGAAGGTGAACTCAACCGGCTCGGTGATCCCGGTGAGGAAGCAGGTCAGCGCCGCAGAGAACAGAATACCGGAGGCAATTTTCTTATTCTTGGTGTTGGCTTCATGGTACATCGCCAGACAGGCCGCAGGCAGCGCGAACAGCATCAGAGGGAACTCGCCCTGCATGAATTTACCGGCATTCTGGTAGCTGTCGCTGCTGAAGGACTTCACGCCCTCTTCCAGCATTTTGAACCAAATCGTCTGGTCGCCGTGAATCACCTGCCCGGTATGGGTGGTGTATTCCCCGAAGGAGTACCAGAAGGACGGATACCAGATGTGGTGCAGGCCCAGCGGGATTAATGCGCGCTCAACCAGCCCGAAGATGAAGGTTGATGCGGCCTGATTATCCCCGTTAACCACCACGGACAGCGCATCAATGCCGGACTGAATGTATGACCACACCCACGGCAACACCATCCCCAACAGGAAGGAGAGAAACGCCGTCGCGATGGCGACAAAACGCTTGCCGGAGAAGAAGCCCAGGAATTCCGGCAGTTGCATGGTGTGGAACTTGTTGTAGCACCATGCCGCCAGGATACCGGAGATAAGCCCGCCAAAAACGCCCATTTGCAGCGTTGGAATGCCCACTACCATGGCGTATTTCCCGCCCGCAGAGGCCATTTCCGGCGTGATGTGCATGACGGTGCCAATGGTGATGTTAATGATAAACACCGACACCGCCGCCGACAGCGCGGCAATACCTGACTCAGCGGCCAGGCCAACGGCAGAACCGATGGCAAACAGCATTGGCAGGTTATCGAAGATAACGCCGCCCGCGTTCATCATCAGCGGTAAGTGAAACTTATCGCCGAACGCCAGCAGTAAACCTGCGGCGGGCAGCAGAGAGATAGGCAGCATTAAGGCGCGGCCAATCATGGAAAGCTTTGATAACGATTTAACAACACTGGACAACAGACTCATGGACGTTTCCCCCGGTGCAGACGCAGTAACCGCGCTTTGTCTGTTCACGCGTTTTTATGGTAGGTAGAACGTTCTAGTAGAACGTTCTACCTAGAGTGCCGAAACGGTTTTTGCCCCGCAACTGAATTCTGCGATGTTGTCATATTGTTATCGAATATTTGAAGTGACGCAGGTTTTTAAGCCTGGTATTGATAAGGTTTCGTGCCGGAAGCATGAAGAAATCAGGCAACTCTCCCGCCAGGATGGCAAGGAGAGTTGATGCCTGCCCTCTTCGTTCAGAAAAGGGCGCGCGCGATTACGGCTGAACGGTAATGCTCAGGCTTTCAAAGACGACGGTCTGACCCGCCACAATTTTGCAGCGCTTGCGGGTTTCAACTTCACCGTCCACCTTCACGAGGCCTTCGGCAATCACCGCTTTTGCCTGCGCGCCGCTTTCGCACCAGCCTTCCAGCTTGAGCAAGTCGCACAGTTCAACGTGGGGGTGTTTACCTAGTGAGAAGGTCGCCATTATTACTCTCCATCAACATCATGATATTCCTCGCAGGCCTGCAAGGTATTCTGAATTAGGGTGGCAACCGTCATTGGGCCTACGCCACCCGGAACCGGCGTAATATACGAGGCTTTGGCGGCGGCTTCATCATAAATTACGTCCCCGACCACTTTCCCGCTTTCCAGGCGGTTAATGCCGACGTCCACCACGATAGCGCCTTCTTTAATCCATTCGCCCGGAATAAAGCCCGGTTTGCCCACGGCGACAATCACCAGGTCGGCGTTCTCAACGTGCTGGCGAAGGTTTTTGGTGAAACGGTGCGTTACGGTGGTGGTGCAACCGGCCAGCAGCAGCTCCATGCTCATCGGGCGCCCCACAATGTTGGAGGCGCCAATGATGACCGCATTCAGGCCGTAAGTGTCGATGTTGTAGCGCTCAAGGAGCGTCACGATACCACGTGGCGTGCACGGACGCAGGCGCGGCGCACGCTGGCACAGGCGGCCAATGTTGTACGGATGGAAGCCATCCACGTCTTTATCCGGGTCGATACGCTCGAGAACTTTGACGTTATCGATCCCGGCAGGCAGCGGCAGCTGTACCAGAATGCCATCAATCTCGGCGTCCGCGTTCAGCGCATCGATCAGCCCTAACAGCTCCGCTTCGCTGGTGGTTTCCGGCAAATCATAAGAGCGGGAGACAAAACCCACCTCTTCGCAAGCTTTGCGTTTGTTCGCGACATAAATCTGGGACGCAGGGTTCGCTCCCACCAATACAACGGCCAGACCAGGGGCACGTTTTCCTGCGGCAACTCGGGCTTTTACTTTTTCAGCAACTTCAAGCCGGACCTGCTGCGCAATCGTTTTACCGTCAATAATCTTTGCTGCCATCAGAGAGAGAATTCCATCTGTAAACTTAAAGGAAGGGGGTTGCGGCTATTTTGTCAGATGCGCGGCCCGCTGTCAGGCACTGATGTGGGTTTATGCTCATTTGTCGCGCAGGTGGTTGAAAAGCCATTGACTCAAGAGGTGCTGACCGTATAATCCACCCCGCATCAAGCCGTAATGTTTCTCTGCATTACTCAGTGCGCCCTTAGCTCAGCTGGATAGAGCAACGGCCTTCTAAGCCGTAGGTCACAGGTTCGAACCCTGTAGGGCGTACCATTTTGAAGTCAACACGCACCGAAATAGCTGTCTCCCACAGCAATCACACTATCCCGGCCAGAAAACAGTCTCTCCCGCAGCCGCCAAACCTTACTTGAACAGATCTTCCCGGTACTTAAACAGCTCGGGATCGGAAGCAATCCCCAGTTTTTTCATGCCGCTTTGTTTGTGACAGCTGATCGTTTTCCGACTTCGCTTGAGCTTGTCTGAGATCTGCTGCACCGTCAGGCCATCCAGAAAGAGCCGCAGTATTTCAGACTCTCGCGGCGTCAGTAGCGCCAGCAATTTGCTGACCGGCAGCGCGTCATCGCCAAAACGCGCGTCTAATGATGCACTGTTTTTACGACGAGCAGGTAACTGCAGAAGCCCCGCTTCCTGCTCAGCCGAGAGATAGCATTTCCCCGCCGCCACCTGCCGCACCGCATGAAAATAGCGGCTAATGTCTTCTCGCTTATTGACGTAGCCTTTCACGCCGGCAAGCAGAGTTGCGTGGATCACCGCCAGGCTTTCCATCGAAGAAGACAGCAAAATCCGCTGGTCGGGGTGACGCGCCAGAATCTGTTTGATTAGCGTCAGGCCATCCACTTCATGCCCTTCGAGGATATAGTCCAGCACCAGCACATCTGCCCGATGCGAGCTTAGCCACAGCAGCAGGTCTTTGCTCTGGCTAAAGCTGGCCACCACTTCCATGTCCGGCTCTCTTCGGGCGGCGATATCAAAAGAGAGGCGAATCATTGGGTGGTCGTCCAGCAGCACGACGCGGATTTTTTGGGGAGTGTTCGCCTGCATGTATGCCTCTCTGTTTCACGCTTGATGCACCGGCTCATACGGTGCTCTGGGGTAGATCTTAGTCACACTTCCGGTGGTTTCTTATCAAGCTTTACTGAGCGCCCGGTAAGCAATTACTTACCTTGCTATGCAAATCAAAATCCAGGACAGAGCCTGGAGGCTTTTGCCCCGCGCTTCGGCATCCTTGCCAGACTTTTCTTAGCCGCTACCCCTATGCTGACCGCCGTCGGAGCTGAATCCTTGATGAATAAAATACTCACCGCGCTGTTTACTGGCTGGCTATTTTTTCTGACGATCCCGACCCAGGCGGCATCCCAACCGCTGCAGCTTGCGCCCCGAATAGAGGTCAATCCGCCCGTGGTGGATTTCCCGCCGGAGGTTAAAGCCTGGCTGCTGGCCAACCCAGTCATTAACGTGGGTATTTGGGGAATATCCCAGCCGCCGATAAGCCTCGGCCTTGAAAACGGGGAGCTGGCGGGCATGGATGCGGACTATTTGTCAGTGCTGGAAACGACGCTTAACGTGCGTTTCAGGCTGCATTACTACCGCAGCAAAGGCGAAGCCCTGGCGGCGCTCAGCCAGAACACCCTTCAAATGCTTGCCGTCTGGAACCCGGCGCTGGACACCTGGCGCCCCGTTGAGGCCTCCGTGCCGTGGCTGCACGATACCGGCGTCATGGTGGTTGGCCACGAACGCGACCCCGATCGTCAACTGGCAAAACTTGGCTTGCTGGCGGAGCTGGAGGACATTACCGCCGAGCCGCACGACCCGTTTGGCGTCGCTCCACACAGTTTCCAGGACTACCGGCACGCCATCAACGAAGTGGCCTTCGGCCAGACGGGGATGCTCGCGCTCAACCAGGCCACCGCCCGGTACTTAACCCGCGACGGGCAGGTCGATAATATCTGGCTGATGCCCCATCCTGCCCAAAGTGACATCAATTTTAGCTTTGGCGTGACCCGCCGTTCGCCGCAGCTGCTCCGCGCCATTGATGACACGCTTAACGCTTTGCCGGTCGTCAGCAGGCTGCGCATCGCCCAGGGCTGGGGCGTTGACGACGACGGCACGCAGGATTTACTGCCGCTTCAGCTCAGCGAAGAAGAGCAGCGCTGGTTGGACGAGCAGCAGCCGCTGGTCGTGCTGGTGGATACCCGCCGAGCCCCTTTCACGCTGATTAACGCCGCAGGGCAGCCCGATGGCCTGGCCGTCAACGTGCTGCGGCTTATTTCGGCGCGCTACGGCCTCAAGCTGCGCTACGAAATAGCCAACAGCGATGAAGAGCTGACCCGACTGATTGGCCGTTTTCCCGGCGCGATTCTGGCTCACCAGTTGACGATCCCAGGGGAAGACGAAACGGCGCGCCCGCCGGAAAAAGTCTCTTTCCCGTGGCTCGTCTCCCCGGCGGTGTTAGTCATGGATCGCCACCACCAGCGCCCGGCCTCGCTGCACGATTTAAGCGGCGAGCGCATTGCTATTGAGCGCCATAGCCTGCTGATCCCGTGGCTGGAAACCTGGTACCCCACGCTCAGGCTTATCCGCACAGACACCCTGGCCGACGCGGTTCAGGCCCTGCATAAAGGCCAAGTGCGCGGCGTTATCACCAGCCAGTTTGCCGCGCAGTACCAGATTAAACGGGAAGAAGATATGCGCCTGTATCAGGCGCTGTCGCTCCCGCTTAAGCCGCTTAATTTCGGCTTTGGTTTCCCCGGCGATAACCCGCAGCCGCTCTCTATTTTCAACAAGGCGCTGCAAAAAATAACGCCTGAAACGCTGCTCAAGCTGGCGGCAAGCTGGCGAGAATCGCAGGTGATATCAGACAAGCCAGCCGTTAACGCCCCGTCCCTTCAGGTTCTGCTGTGGGGCGCCGCTGGCGTTGTGGCCCTGTTTACGCTGATTGCGTTCTGGATAAACCATTTGCGCCACCGCCTGAGGGCGCTCGCCGCGCATCTGCAAAGCCGCCAGGCGCTGATCGACCAGCTGCAGGAGGCAAAAGAGGAGAATGAGCAGCTGGTGAAGTCCAGAGATGCCTTTATGCGCAGCATGGGGCACGAGATCCGCACGCCGTTGAACGCCATCGTGGGCCTGCTTGAGCTGGAGCTCCAGCGCCTACAGGAACGGCATCAGCACAACGAAAATGTGCAAACGGCCTACGAGTCGGCCTGTTCGCTGCAAATGCTGAGTAACGATCTCATCGACATCTTCCGGGCAGAAAATCTGGATTCGGAGGGGCATTTCCGCCCTGTAAATATCCCTTCGCTACTGCACAGCACGGTGGCGCTCTACCGCCAGCAGGCGGAAGAAAAAGGGGTTGGGATTAAAGTTCAGTCTGACCTGACTCACCCGCAGGTTGAGTGCGACCCTTTGCAGATGATCCGCATCCTTTCCTGCCTGCTGCGGGACGCCATCAAGCATTCGTCCAGCGGGGAAATCATTGTGCCGCTGAGAGTCCTGGGCGAAGAAAAGGAAGGTGCGCTGCCGTTAAAAATCGAGGTGAGTAACCCGAGCTGGCCCGAAGCCTCGCAGCAGCACGTATTTTCAGAATGCCAGTGCGTAGCGGCGGCGTCGGGAACCGAGCTTTTCAGGGCCGAACAGAACTCACAAAGCGCAGCGGTGAGCTTCAGCTTTAGCGTTCGCCCCTTCACCACCGCGACACCTGCGGCGGTAATAACCTCCGAGCTGGCGCTGCCCGCCGCCGCACCACAGATTCTGGTTGTGGATGACTACCCGCCCGCGAGACTTCTGCTCCGCCAGCAGCTTAAAAAACAGGGTTACCAGGTGCTGACCGCCACGGATGGCCGCGAAGGGCTATCGCTCTGGCAGCAGCAGCACCGCCACCTGACCATGGTCATTACCGACTGTACGATGCCCGACATGGACGGTTTCGAGTTAAGCCGCCACATTCGGCAGGCAGAAAAGCGCTTTGGCCTGAATCCAACCCCAATCTACGGCCTGACGGCCATGAGCCGCGAAGACGCCCGCGAAAACTGCCTCGCCGCTGGGATGAACGACTGTTTAACCAAACCCTTGCAACCCGAAACCTTGCAGCACCTGCTGGTAACTACTCAACAAAAAGAGCACCAAGCTCGCCCGGAAGAGGCATGACTCATGATGAAGAAAGGAACAGGTAATGAGAAAGGTATTGATCTATGAACATCACCCTTTGATGCGCGAAGGGTTAACCGGGATCGTGGCCCAGCGGGGGTGGCAGGTCATGCTGATGCAGGAGGATGAGCGTCATTTGCTGCATGAACTCTTTAAGAAGCAGCCCGATATATTGCTTTTCGACCCCACGACGCTTAACGACGAAACTTCGGGTTATTCACCTTCATGTTTATAAATGCGAGCACTGTCTTCAGTCTGAGTGGCTATATTATATTACGTAGCAGAAATCATCTTATTAAACTGCTTATTTTCGCTAACTCATTCAGGAGACAACATTATGTCGCAGCTGGAAGTGTTTAATGCTAGCAAGTCAGATATTTATGTCAGCCTTAATAATGGCAGTTTTTTTACAGTAAATGCTGCAGCCCAAATTACATGGCAGGCAGGCCAAGCTGTCCCGCCGCCCACATTTGTAAACAATACCATAGCTGGCATCGGGCAATTGAAGCTTGGCGACAATATAATAACAACGTATTCATCAACTTCCGGTCCAGCCGAGGCTGGAACCTGCACAATAACCATCCCCGAAAATATTTCCATAAACTCGATACAACTCTATCTTTTTTGGAAAAATGCTACCAGCGTTGCGGCTATTGTTCTGCAGGATGGACAACCCTTTCAGGCAGTAGTTATCACCAAAGCAACCACAAGCGTGTTATTAAATGCCGTCTCTGCCATTCAGTATCCGTCAGAAAACAATAACATGAACCCAACACAACCCTCGGCGGGAAGTAAAATAAAAATTGATTTGTAATTTATTTTGCAAAAATAATTTTCCCCCTTATAGTTTTTATGGATGTTGGCCACTTAGGATTAATCCTGGTTGGCAAACGCCCTGTTTAACGTGAAGTTTAAGCCTGATTAAATATACTCTCTCATGTTGTAGTAAATATAAACTATGGCGCAAAAACCCGCGTCATGGTCAACACTCAACCGCTGATAACAAGGTAATTATCTCATGCCAAACGCATATATTTTCAATGCATCAGGTGTCGCCATTTCAGTAAGCGTTAACAATGGCAGTTTCCTGTCTGTAAACGCGGCGGACAGTACCAGCTGGGTGCCTAGCGTCCCCGCAACTCAGCCTACATTTGTGAATAACACCAACTTTGGCAACGGCCAGCTAGGCCTCGGCGCAAACACCATTACCCTTTACCCTTCCACGAGCGGGCCGGCCTCCAGTGCCAATTTCACCCTAAATATTCCGACCAATGTTACGGTCAGTTCACTGCAGTTGTACCTGTTCTGGAAAGATGCCAAAGATGTCTCTTTTGCGGTACTGAATGGCGGCCAGTTTATCCAGGTCTCTCCTGCTAATATCTCATAAACTCAGTGCATGCATTAAATTATTATTTTTAATAAATTAACCAGCCAGAAATAAAGTTAGCCATAAATCGTTTACGCCGAAAGCACAACGCCTGAATAATATTTATTCAGGCGTAAGTGTCTCAGTACCTGAATGCAAAAAAAAAGGGGGGCGCATGGCAAAGGTTTATACATTCAACACCAGCAGCGTGTCGTTAATGTTCAGCATTAACAATGGTGATTTTATAAAACTGCCCAACACCAGCGGAAGTTTTCAATGGATACCGTTGCCCCCTGCTAATTACCCTGTTTTTTACAATCAACTTAACCCGCCCAAAGGCGGATTAGGGTTGGGTAATAATATATTGACAATGTATCCTGTAAGCAGCGGCCCGCAATATGCAGGCACTGTGAATATTGACGTTCCAGAAGACGTTAGTGCCATCTCAATACAAATATATCTTTTCTGGAAAGACGCGACTCATCTCGGCGCAGTACTATGTAATGCCGGACAATATATTAAATCCATTAGCTTGCCGTAATTTTATTTCCTACACATAGCAACACTTTAGGAGCTTGCCATTTATGTCGAGCGTCACCAGTCCCTTACCTGAAATATATCCCGGGCTTTATTTGATTGCTGCCCCGGGACCGTCGGACGCCAGCGGCAGCCCGCTGTGGGTTTATTTTTTGACGGCCACCAACGGCAGCTCGCTTGCAAAAACACGAAAAAAGAAAACGGCAGCGGCAAGCGCCCCGGAGGTGACCTTACAAAGCACCTGGGACTCGATTTCAGGCTGGTATTTTTTCACGCCACAGACCATTAGCCCGCAGCAGGCCCCCGCCTTTATTCGTGCCGCACGAAAGGGGTTTCCTCCGCTGTCAGGTTCATCTGTCGTGGCGCACAATATCGTCTGGCTGGCCCGCCAGGACGATGTCATAGCCACGCTGCCCTGCATTTGCTCACAAAAAGTGGGGCAATTTGATGTCGTCACTAACGAACCGCTGTTCAATTGGTCAGGCTTATCGCTGACGATGCAGAGCGGATTACCGTTAGCCTTGATCGTCGAGAACGGCTATCCGTCGCTGCAGTTGAGCACCAGCGATCCCAGCGATATCGATCTGATTGGCCTGCAGTATTATCAGGTTCCCCAGACGCTCGGCTACCGCAGCGAAGGCTGGTTGGTTAACATCTGGCTGGATGGCCCTGCGGCCGGCGGCTTTAATTTCTCCGTGGGCTTAAACATCCCACAGTTGCTGAGCAACTTCGGTGGAGATTTTCATTACGTACCCGGCACGCAGCTCAATAAGACGCTCGCCTATCCACTCTACGACTCCACGCCGTTCCAGCCCGGAAGTTACTGCGCGTTTGAGATCTGGCTTAATCCGCTGCTGCCACGCCAGACAAGCGCCACGCGCTTTCAGCTCGACACCACGGGGCGGATCGGCAAAATCAGCTGGCAAAACCAGGCCTCTCAGCTGAAATCTGATTATTTCTACGCCAATGACGGGGCTACGCTGCGGTTACAGCCTGTCGACCCGTGGGCCTCGGGGACGCCCGCCCCAGATACCGTCGGGGCTGGGTTTGCATTCTCCTGGCGCCCCGTTGTTTCATCCCCCCCTTCCCCCGGAGAACTCTATCTTTCTCCGGTCGGTGATTTCCGGGTTACGCGACTTCAGTCCCCGGCAGCCACCAGCGCGTTACAGGTCATGCCCGGGCTGTTTACCCGTGAATATTTTCGCATTAGCGGCGGCGACATCCTGCGTTTTGTCGCCGATCAACCTGCCCGAGCGGGTGCTTTTACGCTCCAGCTAACGCCGGAAGCTCTCGCCCATGATGCCAGGGATATTCTCGACGCGACCTATACGACCTCGTGGGCGCAGTGGTATTCCCTGCCTGCAGAGGCGCGATATTACGGCCAGCCAGCTTCCGCCCCTTTTTTCGGTGACATTGCCGGGGCCGCGTTTCCAATAGCCATTGATGTCTTGCTGGAAACATTCACCACCAGCGCGCTATTTCCCTGGGTTCCCTATGGCGGGCTTGATGCAAGCCTGGCCGGGAGCGGAACCGATCTTACGCGTTTTGAGGCGACCGTTATCGGGGCCGTGCGTCACGCTATGTTAACGGAACAGTCTGGCGGGCCGATTTTCATGCTGCAAAACGCAACCGAAGCTGACCCTGGGTTACGCAGCGCCACCACGCCGCAGAGCTTATTATTTGATATCGACGAACAGGGCGGCTGGCGCAGCCTGACGCTGTCCATGGAGGAAGCTCACCCTGCCGCCAGCCCGCCAGAGCCACAGAGCTTCCTGCGTTTTTCATCGAAAGGTTCACCGGCACGCGTACCAACCGACCTGGCATTGACCCTGACGCAAAATCAGCTCTTTTATGTCGTCACCGTGCCGGGCGATGACTGGACTTTTGACAGCGCGACTTGGCTCGGCGGCTTCCAGTTCAACATGGCGTTTGGCGTAGAGGATCCCAGCGCCTCTGAGCAACAAACAATTATGGTGTTTAAATTCAATACCACCGCCACGCTGGCAGAACTGTGCCAGCAACACACGCTGTGGACCGGGGCGCAGCGTTACAACACTGACCCCGCCAAAGTGTCAGGCTCGTTGATAAAAGCCATCGACTTCGCCAGAGACCAGGCTCATGCGCCAGACAATCCGTTCGAAAACTTCAACCGCATCGTGAATGACAGCACCTGGACCGGCGTGCTGTTTTTCAATGCGGCCATTAATGGCAACGGGATGCCGCCAGACCTGCAAATGCTGCTCGGCGGTATCAACGGGGGTCTGCGAGCCCACCATGTTGGCATCCAGGGCAATATGTTCGATCACCGCGCATCCCCTGCCCAATTGGATATCAAAAAATCATCGCTATTCGGCGTGATTTTTTATGATGGAAACAGCTCACCTCCCAGCCCTGCGGTGCAGCAGGAAGCCGTTGACTATGAGGTGGAAACATTAATTGTCGTGTTTAGCCACTCGGCGGTAGCGCAATTCAATACCACCGTAGGTTTGACGCTCAACCAACTGTTCAGCCGCAATGTTGCCCTGCGCCCTCACGCCTCGCCTGCGACGGCAAACAACCCTAATACGCTGAGTATTAAAGGGAAATATCAAACCACCAGCGACGGCGTCGGCAGGGTGGTGTTTACCAGTGATAAAGGCTTTATCTACGACATCGTCCCGGCCAGTGAAGATGCCACCCACGTGGTGAAAACGACCCGGTTTGACAATGCCTCGCTGGTGCCGGTGAGCAGCACGCCGGGCGGCAGTCCCAATATAGGGACCAACGTCAAAGCTCAGTTCGTACTCGGCGGGCAATTGTGGTTCAACGCCACCCCCTTTCCCATCAGCGGTGAACTGGATCTTTTTTCCTACGGGCAGGAGAGCATCGGTCTGCCTATTTCAGGCCTGACAACCCACATTGAATTCACCCTCGATGCTGACGGCAACTGTATTCCCGACAGTAAAAAAGTCACCCTGGATATGAGCACGCTGAAGGCGCAGCCAAAAAATGAGGCTATCCGCCCTGACAGTCTGCTTTACAGCATCCCGCTGAAGTTTTCCCGCTTCCTGAGCGCTGCCGACGGCAAGCCGCTCAACGCCAGTAGCCTGGGGGCGACAACCGTCAATATTCTGCAACTGGAAGGGCATCTGCCCGCCGCTGGCGCATTACCGCCTCCCTCGTCCCCCGAGCCACCACAACCCGCCGCCGCCCTGCCGGTTTCCTACGCCACCAGCTCCGCACGCTATGGCCTGGAATATGACATGCAGCTCGGTTCATTGGGAGCGTTAGGGGCCAACGCCCGGCTTAACGCCAAGGTGATCCTTGGCTGGGGGCCTTCCGCGACGGTACCGGATAACGACGCGGCAGCGTTGTTTGTTCAACTCCCGCAGCTTTCGGCAGGCGCAGGCGGTTTCGAACTCGAAGGGATCCTGAAGACTACTTTTGGTGCAGCGAATCTGTTGAAGGTGGATCTCAAGGATAAACAGCAGACGGTATACGCCTTTTTGTTCAATAACATTCAGCTCAGCGTCTTTGGCTATCGCTTCCCGCCGGGCGTGCTGATTGATTTTCTGGTGTTCGCCGGGGCCGTAACACCAGGGCAAAAAGTCGCAACCAATACCAATAATCTGGCCTGGTTTCTCAGCGCCCAGCCGCAGAAAAAAAGCCCATAAGCGGAAGGAAGGAGGCAGCGATGAAGTTAACACCCCACGTCGTCAACGACGTGATGAGTTGGTTAAACCAGAAATACGGCCTCACTTTACCGCTGTTGCCGCTGGCGGGCTGGAGCCGTTCGGTGGTCGCCCTGTGGCAAAAAGCCGTCAATAAATTGCCCGATGACGCGCCGCTACCGCAAAGCATTGACGTCGAAGGCGACTGGCAGCCGCTTTCAGGCAGCCGTTTTACCGTGACTCAGATTCGGATTGTCATTCGCCAGTCCGATACAACCGGCAGTACCCCTTCAATCACAAGAGGAACGCAAGATGACTAGATTGGCGGTGGTGGGCTCTCCTCCCACAAATCCTATTACGGTAGCGATCAGCAGCTCCTTTCTTATCAATGGGCAGTCGGTGGCGATCAGCAGCCAGGATATCGACAACGTCAAGAAAGGGATTAACTTCCAGCTCGCGCAGCCGGTGACGCTGGGCAGTATCAATAACTTTCTCGACTGGCTAAAAGACACCTTTGGCGTGCCGCTGACCTCGAAGGATCTGGGAGATATGATCAACAAGCTCCCGGACTCACCGCTGGTCATCAAAAACATCAAAGATGCGCTAAACGGCATTCTGGCTGCCGCCATCACGATAACCGTACTGTCGGTCAATACCGCCAGCGGTGAGTACCGCTTTGGCGTCACCATGACGCCACAGACCCCGATCAACATCCTGAATGTGTTGAGCCTGGAGACCATCGGCGTGGAAATCGGTTCAGTAGAAACTGTGCCGACCAGCCCGTAAGCCGAGGTTTAGTCGTTCTGACTTGCAGAGAATCTAATCCCCACATCCACTCACTGATGGGCCGATCATGACTGATATCATTCTAAAAATTACAGGGAGCGCCTTTAAGGTGCCTATGGACGTCGCCCTGCGGGTGGCTGGCGGGCCTGTCTCGTTTTCGCTTAGTACCGCCGAGCCTATTTCCCTGAATGATATCTGGGATCTGTTCAGTAGCCAGTTGAAAACAGTGATTGGAACGGGCCTGCCAGAGATCCCCCCCGGACCATGGCAGAAGATAATGGACGTGGGGATTATTCCCTCGCTGTGGGTCACGCCAGATCGTAACACTGGCAATACAAGCTCGTTTTTACAGCTCACGCTTGCAGAAGAATTACGCCTCGGAACGCACTATAACGCCGGGCCTTTTGACATCACTATTGAGCCGGATATTACGATTCTCGGCCTGATGATCGGCTATGACGGCGCAGGCGACGGCTTGACGGTAAAAGCACGCATCAAAACCACGGTCAGCAGCGGTAATACACTGCTCGCAACGGGCAGCCCAACACCAGAAAAAAGCAAAGAGCAGCTGGTGAATTTCCCCTTCCCACTGCCCGCCCAGAACTCTCTCTCTTCATTCGAGTTGAACTACCTTGGGATTGGCCAGCGAGTTGGCCCTACGGTGAAACTTCCTGCCAGCGGCAACCCGATGGAGATCATTTTTAATCAGCTGGAAACGCAACTGGTGGGCAGCGATCCCGAAACCATTATTACCGAGCTGGCAAAAACATTTTACAAACCGGATCGCGATTGGTTTATCGCGGCGGATATGCGGCTGCGCGAACTGCGCCTGCGGATGCTGTTTAACGATCCGGCGATGTACGGTCTCGAAATCAGCATTCCGATGACCAGCCCACCGTCATTTTTCAGCGGCCTGCTGTTTGAAATCCTCTATCAAAAACTGGGGCCTAATCTGGGGGTCTACTACGGCGCGCTGAGCCTGCCTTACGGCATGAGACGGATTCCACTGGAAGGGTTTATTCTCATCCTGCCCGGTTTTTCCGCCTGGATTTATACCAATGGCGACTTCCGCATCAACGTCGGCTGGCCGGTCACGCCGAATAACGCCATCGGCGTTTCTTTCGATATTCTTACCGGCTGGGCGGGGTTCTACTTTGCCAAATTACGCAGTGGCGATAACCCCGGCGCGCTGCCGAGCGTCAACTACAACCCCATCCTTGAATTTGGTATCGGCGTCGCGGTCACGGCCGGGATCAGTATTAATGCCGGGCCTCTCAGCGCCAGTCTGGAGGTCAATCTCTCCGCCAGTTTCCAGGGCCTGCTGGCGTGGAAAGCCAGCGGGAGCTCGATAGCCAATAAGCCGGATCACTACTGGTTCGCCGGCAGCGCGTCAATTTCCGTCGTGCTGCAGGGCTGTGTCGATTTGGCTATCATCAAAGCCTCTGTACTGGTCAGTTTCAGCGTCAGCGCTGGCGTTGCCTTTGAATGCGGTTATCAGACGATAATCCCGATTGCCGCTTCGGTAAGAGTCAGCGTATCGCTGAAAGTGGTGTTCTTTACTATCCATCTTTCGTTCCACACCACCGTCCACCACACGTTTCATATCGGCAAAGGGACACCGGCCTCGCTCAACGGCCCTCTTGCGCCAGGACTAAGTCCATTATCAAACGATTCGCAGGAATGGCAGGCGCTGTTCTCACGCGCCAAATCGCTGGCCGCGCTGCAGCGTTCTCAACTGTTCGATACGCTTCGCCCGCTGCACGACGTGCGCGAACCTCCGCGTTTTCGTGCCGCACCGGCACCCTGGATGCGCTGGCAGGCCGATGACGCCACGCAGGTTGAGCTTGAGGTGATTTTTGTTTTACAGCCTACGGTTGTGTGGCAGGCGACACAGCCGCCCGCCGTCAATCTGATTGCCACGCTGGTGATGGATTGCCCTTCGCCAGGCCAGCCACCGCTGGCTTCTCCCGCGACCGCCAGCGGTTACGAAGAACTGATCATTCGCCTCGTGAAGTGGCTGCTGACTTTCGCGCCGGATAGCGGCGGAGATCGGCCGCTGTCAGTCACGCTGCAGCAGGTGGCCGATATGCTCGGCAACGGCAGTGCACAGCCTGGCCCGGTGTTTGGCGGCAGAAAGGGGTTCCTTGACAAACTGAACGCCTTTTTTGCCTCTCGCCTGCGTTTCATCCTGCGCGGGCTGGATGCCGGAAAAGTGCCCTTTGATACGGCGGCAATGCTGCCAATGTTTGACGCATTACATCTGCAGGCCAGCGGCATAGACATTGATTTCTCCCGCTTCAATCTGACCCCAAATAACTACACGGATGCGGTAAAAATCTATTTTGATAATGTCGGTCTGGTAGGGCCGGCCGTCCCGCATGGCAAAAAGAAGGCCAGCCTGCGGGCCTCCGATACCCCGCCCGACGGCCCAAGTATGGCCAGCTATTTGTTCGGCGACTATTTCCTGATGATTGCGCGCTACACCCTCTCGACCCTGATTGAGGATGCAAAGCAGTACGAAAAGCAGCAGGAGACCGCACTCCGCCGCTGGGCCAAGCGTGCGACATTGGCCGGTATGGATGCGCAAAATCCGCTAATCGCTCAGGATGCGCAGGATCTCGCCTGGCTCACAGATAATCCGACAAAGGAACTCAGCGAACTGCTCGACAAGCTGGCGTACTGGAGCATCGCCGGGTTTGGCTCACGCTATTTGATGTCCGGCCTGCAACTGCCCGATCCGTCGCACATTCCGCCAGTCGTCACGCCTGACAACATCACCAGCCTGCCAACTTCTTCGCTGTATGTGCTTTCCGGGCAACAGTTTGCCGTCAGCGGCAGTCCACAGAATGCGCAGGCCACGCTCAGTTTTACTCCCGGCCTCGAGGTCGACTGGCTACGTTTCGGCAACGGAAGTCCGCAGAACGCCACTACTCAGTTCACGGTGCCTGCAACGTTACCGAATAACCCCGATCCTCACTGGATTTTTGACGCCACACCTGGGTCACCTGCGCCGGTCGCCCCCGGTACACTGCTGATTCAACCCTTGCCCGGCGCTATCGCGGCCCCGCTCGGGTATCAGTTGAAAAACAGCCTGGCCTGGCAAAGCCCGGACGCGCTGCGCACGCTATTTATTTTCCCGCAGCCGCTGCTTAACCGCCTGCAAACGCTGGCCGGTGACACCCTACGCCTGGTGCCTGAAGCCAGCAGTTATGATGCTGACACGGACGATGCGCCAGTCAATGCATTTGCCTCGCTGCAAATCCGCCTGTCGCTGACACAGGTGGCCACGCCCCGGGGCAAAACGTCAGGTTCGCCTGCATCACCAGACCATGCAAAGACAGCGCCGATCTATCAACTGAACGGTACCGATGAAACAACCCGAGAGCTTATCTATCAGGCGCTGCAAAACGCCGATCTTTCCCACGCGTCACTGCGCCTGCTCTACCTGCCACCGGGTAAATCTGAATGGGTATCAGACACGCTTTCGCCGGATGTCCTGCTGGCGAAAATGAACCTGTCGACCCTGAATCAGGTCGCCCAGGTTAGCCAGATGCATACGATGATGCGGGCCACGTTTACCCCCGACAGCGATACCGCACGCCTGAGTGATGTAGAGAATTTCCTGCAGCTCGTCTGGGAACTGAGCGTCGTGCGGGCGCCGGGTTATTACCTTTATTACCAGACTACAGATGGTCAGGGATTACCGGATTCGCTGTTCGCAGATACCGCGGCGTCAAACAGTTCCCCTAATGATCCAAACCAGCAGGCCGTGGACGGCACTTCCGCCGGCACTGCCGATTTTATGATCGTCGTTGATTTTGACACCCAGCCTGACGGGACGCTGGTGCTGGCGTCATACCACAACAGCCTCTGGATAACGGCCCAGCACGATCTCGCCGCCCTGAACTGCCGGGCATATGACAGTGCCGGAACGCCGCTGTATGTCTGGCAATCCACGCTTGCACCTGGAAATATTGGCTTTACCGCCAGTTGGACTCCGGCTGGCGATACCTCTGCGACGGCGACAATCCCGGTGCATCATCTTTACCATTTGATGCAGTACCGTATTACTGAAGCCAGCCCTCAGTGGCGTGGTTCGGTGTGGAGCCTGCCGGTTGGCCCGACGGAAAACGGCGAAACAACGTCACCAGCGGCCACATGGCAGCTTCAACAGCAGGTGCCACTTCTGCCGTTCAGCGCGCTTCAAAGCACAAACCCTTATGCGCTTATCGGCCAGACGGTGGATCTGGCATTCCGCTTGTGTGATATGTATGGCAACCCTCTGACCGAAGGGCACAGCGACAGCTTTACGCCGCTCTACAGCGACCCGCTGATCGCGCTGGGAGAATGGCCTGGGCTGCAAAGCACTTTCTTCTTTGTGCCGGGCACCGTACAAAGCGCCTGTCTGCAAATCCAGCTGGCCTTTAACCCGGATATCGTTGACAGCGCGGCATCTCCAGGCAGCGACCTGCGCGAACAGTGGCGCCGTATGGGGGATAAATACCGTCGTATTTGCCAGCAGTTGACGGACGATGGAACCCAATATGCCCTGACCTGCAGTCTGATTCAGGGGGCGATACCGGGTGATTTACAAAGTCCTTTACTGACGGCAGCGCAACAGATTCTGGACTATATAAATGCCCAGACGACAGGCAGCCCGGCACATTATTCTCCCGACGGCGAAATGCAGTGGTCGCTGGATTTCACCATTCCGTTTACCCTGCTGGCTCAGCAGCAACACGATATCGTGGCGATTGGCGTCAGCGCCCGCGCCTGGCGCGATCCCGCTCGCGTCGACAGCAACGTCTCGCAAAAGCTGCCGCAGACCGTTGAGGTTATCTACCCGCTACTGGCACAGCTTTCGCCCGAGGCCAGCCCACAGCATGATGGCGGAAATATCACGCCTTTTGCCCGCAGTTTCGAGCAGGCTTTCTGCAACATTGACGGTAAGGGAGGCCAGCTCAAACTGGCGCAGCGTGCCGGGGCCCAGGTCGGTGATAGCGGTGATGCCTCCCAGGATCTGTGGTCGGTCCGCTTCGCCAGCAGCCTCGGATTCACCGCGCAATTCGCCAACGATCCACGCTATTTTGCGCTGCGCCCTCTGAATACCAGCCCACGTAACAGCCTCGTGGACGGCGTTCAGTACAACGACGTCGATATGGATGCCTGGGCAAAAAGCTTCTTCAACGCCTTCGATACCGTGATGTCTCCACAGATGGGCGTGGCGATTGCCAGGCTTGATGCAGACAGTTACAACCAACTGATGCATGCCAGGCAGCTGCTGGCAAAATCGATTCCTTTCGGGCTGGTGTCGGTGCTGCAAAAAGATATCGACCACGGCGGCGATGTTAATGCCGCGCAGAAGAGGCTGGAGCAGGCGCTGCTGGAAAACCTGTCGAGTGCTTACACGGTGTCGACGATTGTCCAGTTCCCAGCCGAGGTTGAGGTTAATGGAATCGCCGATGACACCAGCCCCCAGAAAGCCCCGCAGCTGTACGGCATTCTGCAACAGCCCGCGGCAGGTTCACCGCTTCAGCCAGGCGATAGCAACAATCTGTATCAGTTTACGCCAGTGACGCTGGACCTGGCTTCCGGCACACAATGGGCCACCAGCCTGCTGACGGTTGCGAAACCGGGCGATCAATCCTTTATTTCGCTCCCGCTGGAATACCAGGTCAGCTACCTGCAGCACGATTTTGCCGTGAGTGAAGAGCAGCAAGGCTACATCCCCAGCGCCTGGCTTAAATTCGTGCTCCCGGATACCTCACCGCTGACGATGCCGATCACCGATCTCACCTCGCCTGCAAACAACGTTGTGATCCCGATTCCGCTGCCGTTTGAGCCCCCCTTGCCGGTATTAGCTTCACAGCAGGGTCTGGGCGTCGCGATGCATTCCCCCGCCGGCAGCCCTGGTTCACTGGCTGATGAAATCGCCCAGGCGTTGCAGTGGTGTTATCAGACTCAGCTTTCGCTGGATCTGCAGGATCAGGATGATTTTTATTTTGACGTCGAACGTAACGTGTTGGCCCGGCAGCCGCTGAAGCTGAACTACCATCAGCAAACCGGCCCAATCCTGGATGGTCTTTTCGCCGCGCTGGCGCATTTTACCGAGGCCTGGCCGGCCCTGGCACCAAAGCTGGAAAGCCTGTTGCAGTCGTCCAGTAGCTCAGATTCTCCCGCCCCGGATGCCGACGCGATTCTGCAGGAGTTCTGCACGTTGACCAACGGCATTGCCACAAGCTGGCCGACTAACTGGCATCAGCCTATGTCCCTGATGGCTGATGTGCGCGAAATCGATCACTTCTGCCTCAGTTTCAGCGGCAAAACGCTGCAGCTCCGTGGCCGCACGGATAACGGCGGGCAGAACCCGGCTATCTGGCCCACGCTGCAACTGACGGGGAATGTCCAGTGGGCACCAGACCGTAGCAAAGCCACAAGACAGGGTGAATGGTGGCAAATCAACTACACGCTAAAACAACGACCGGATTTCACCACCACGGTACTGCGCTGGGAACCGCTGGCTATTCTTAGCTGCCAGAGCATCCAGTTCTCCGCCTGGAGCGTTCGCAACGACGAACTGGTGAGTGACGAACAAACGAACACTTTATTCATCTATCAAACCGATACGCTGCGTTTCCCCGACGTAATGATTCCTCTGATTGAACGGGATAGCCTGCCAGCGGTTCACGTCGGGGCAATTAGCCTCGACGTCCTGCAGCAGATGATCCAGCAGATCATCACGCCGCTGACCAAAGTGGGTAACCTGGGCATCGATCCAGTGATTAATTTGCAGGTAAATTACGCCTGGCCACTGCGTCCCGGCTCGGATCTTCTGGTGGAGTCCCCGGTGCTGATGCTTAACGCGCTGGAAATAAATAATACGTCACCGCAGCCCCTTGCCGACCAGATTGCGGCAGAAGTCTGGCAGTGGTATCAGCACGCCGCGCTGCAGCCCTCAACGGCGGCCAGGATGTCCTTCGCCCTGACCCTGTTTGGCTCCGTCGACGGCCAGCAGTTACCGCTGGTGCAAATCAACAATATCCCCGTGATTTTTGGCTAACAAGGAAATCCGATGGAAAGTGCCCAGTCGCTATTTCAACCGCCCGCCCTGCCGGCAAACTTCGCGGACTATTATCAGCGCCACGCCGGCGAAACGATGCTGGTGTGCGGCTGCGGTAACTCCCTTAACCAGCTGCACGACGCGGAGCACTTCCTGACCATTGGCGTAAACGACATTGGTCGTAAATTTCATCCGGATTATCTGGTCGTGCTCAACTCACGCCATCAGTTCACCCCCGAGCGCTTTGCTCATATCGAGCAATCGCAGGCGAAAGCGATATTCAGCCACCTTGCGCTGGATATTGCGCATCCGGGGATGGTGCGTTTCATGCTGGGGCAATACGGCGGCGTGGAGATAAACGACCGCCATTCGTTGCCCTACACCCGTAACTCCACCTACGTTGCGGCGTGCCTGGCCATGTTCATGGGCGCTAAACGTGTCGGTTTTATCGGCATGGATTTCACCGATCACCACTTCTTCGCACAAACGGGGCGTCACTCGCTCAGCCATGAACTGCCGAGAATTCGCCAGGAGTACGCCCGACTGGTCGATGCCGCCGCACGTCACGGCGTGGAGCTGGTCAACCTCAGTCAACAGAGCGCCGTCGATACCTTACCGTACCAGCCGCTTTCCGCTTTCAGCCACCAGGCAAAAAGCACCAAATCCCTGAATATCGTCTCTTATGCCACCACGCCAGTTGTCGGAGTGCCCAAACTGTTGAGCGAGTGCATTGAGCATTGCACCCCGCATCGGTGCCGCACCGTATGGGCGACAAATCACTATGGCAATGGCGTGCGGTTTGAGCGTGAAGTGGAGTGGGAAAAGCAGCCGGATATCGCCTGCGCCCTGCTGGAGGCGGCCGATCTGCTGATCGTGCATAACGGTTTTACCGCGCCGCAGCACAAGGCATTGCTGGCGAACAAACCGGTGATTACCCTCGCCCATAATTACATCAGCAATGTCGATCGACAGTTTGTCGCGCGCGGCATGCCAGGGCTGGTGGTAGCGCAGTATCAGGCCTCGCTGGAAGAATTCGCCCAGTGGCAGGCGGTACCGAACCCGGTGCCACTGTGGAATCCGCTCTTTGACGATGCCGAAAAAGAGGCCACGGTGACCATTGCTTACACGCCGAGCGTGAAACATGACGAGTACCCGGCCAATCATCGTTTGTACTGGCACGGCAAAGGTTACCAACGAACAATGGCTATCCTGAGGCGACTGGCACAGCGCTATCCGCTACGCCTGTTGACGCTGGAAGCCGGGCAGGTGGACTTTACACAATCGATGGAGATGAAACGCCGCGCCCATATCGTTATCGATGAGTGTGTCACCGGCAGCTACCATCGCAACAGCCTGGAAGGCCTGGCGGCAGGTGCGGTCGTGGTTAACGGTTTGGGGCTGAAACCCGACATCGCCGCCGTTTTACAGCGCTGCACCCCTGACGCCAGCTCCCCTTTTGTTTGCGCCAGTCTGGATACGCTGGAAAATGTCCTCAGCGAGCTGATAGAACTTGGCGCACAGCACCTGCGCGAGCGAGGCTTGCAAAACCGGGCCTGGCTACAACAACACTGGGATTTTGCCGAGCAGTGGCCGCAATTCTGGTTACCGGCGATACAGGCTCTGTTGGGTAATACACATTCTTCTCTGCCTCCACGAGCGCCGCTACTTCACCACGCGCCCGCCATGCCGCATCTGGCGGCTCCCGCAGAGCTCGATGAGGGTGTGAGTGTGATCGTGCCGTTCGCCGGAGAGCACCGGCTGGCGGCTTTGCAATGTATGTTAACCGGACTCAAACAGCAGCCTGACGTGCGCCGCGTGCTGGTCGTCGAATTGGACAACCAGCCTCATGCACAGGCCGTTGCGACGAAGCTTGCCGACGATTACCTGTTCGCCTGTACATCATCGCCATTTAGCAAAGCGCGAGCCCTGAACATCGCCTTACCTTTTGTGCACACCCGCTACCTGCTGTGGCTGGATGCGGATTTGCTGCTGCCGCAAGATTTTATCCGCCATGCCTGGCAGGAGTGCGAGAGACGGCAACTCGACTGCCTGATCCCCTGGAGTACGATCAATTTCCTCAGCGAGGAAGAAAGCCGGCAGGTGCAGGCAGAACAACGCCGACCGGAAGCCTGTTCGCCTGTGTTCCAGCAACGCAGTGGCGCACAGGGTGGAGCCGTGCTGGTGCGGACCGATTTTGCCCTGCGCCACGGCGGCATGGATGAGGAGTTTGTTGGCTGGGGAGGCGAGGATAATGCCTGGTTCCACAAGGCCAGCGTGCTGGGCACGGCGGCGTTCACCCGCGACACCGGGCGCCCGCTTTGGCATCTTTATCATCCCCTGAGTGCCGGTTACTGTCGCCAGCAGGAACATATTGCCGCCAATCCGTATTACTTGCAGAACGTCCAGCGGTTACAACAACTCCGCACGGTTCGCCATGTCGCAGCTTTCAGCCAGCACTTCCCACCGCCCGCGAATTACTCTGCCCCCTGGGACGGTAGCGTGACGGTTGTTTGCCCGGCCGAGCACACCGTACTCGCACAGCGGCTTCACGCGATGTATGGCGAAGCGCTGCGCGTAGTGACACAGCCGGAGCAACAGGCGATTAGCCCCGCTTTATCCTCCCCTGATACTGCACCCGATATTCTCGTTGAGCAGGTGATCAAAGCCATTTGCACCCATCATGCGCAACATGCCGCCAGCCCTGGGGCTGGTACTTTCCCCGAAACATCAGTTACAGGAGCAACACGATGAATACCCGGTACCTTTTGCCCGCCAGCATCGCCGCACTGCTGTTTGCCTCCGTCAGTAACAGCTATGCCGACGATTTCTCCCAGGCAGCAGCCAAAATAGACAAAATTAAACCCAATATTCCTTATGCCTCCTTTTGCTCAGCCACGCCTAAAGGTGAGGATAAAATGGCCTGCCAGCTAGCCAGTATTCCTACAATTGCCCTGCTGGTTTGCCAGAATACCGACTATGACGGCAAGAGTTGCGAAACCTTGATTAAAGAGGAAGTCAGCAACCTGACAAAGGTGAAACAGTCCGGCCTGGCGACGGTCGATTTTCGCCCCAGCCTGCTGGCACCACTCAACTGTGCCACTGAAAAAGCCAAAACCTGTACAGGCTACCTGGCCAGTTGGGTAAGCCAGGGGAAATTCGTCAACCTGGATGACGCTATCGAGGCAGGCACCATTGCGCAGGTTGCAGATGAGATAAAAAGTACTACCTCAGCAAGAGGGCTGGCAGCCACCCGCTCGGACCTGCAAAAAATTGCCAACTTCATGACGCCAGGAGCGGGCAAGTACAGCCGCATTTGCGATCTACAGGGCTTTTAC
Source organism: Cedecea sp. NFIX57 (assembly GCF_900177785.1). NCBI lineage: Bacteria > Pseudomonadati > Pseudomonadota > Gammaproteobacteria > Enterobacterales > Enterobacteriaceae > Cedecea > Cedecea sp. NFIX57. The sequence continues at coordinate 26,252 of NZ_FXAS01000044.1, forward strand.
CTGCGCAGCGGCGGTTTTTTGATCAATGATGTTCCGACCCTGTATGTCAAAACTACCCCCGCTCCGGCGTGCTGGGACGGGATGCCCGGCTGGCAAAAATCGCTCGACGGCATTAACCAGTTGGTAAAACTCTTGAATGAGAAGTGATCCCTGCCCCCGGCTATTCTGGCCGGGGGCAATCCAGCGTTTATTGAAGCCTGCGTCTGCTATTACGTGCCGGTGATATCAGACCGAATGCACCACCGGCCTGGCTTCCTTTGCTTGCTCTTCTGTGGTCAATCCTTTGATGTATCTGTTGTATTTCCACCATGCAAAACCAAGAAAGATAACGATCCCGCCGACGTTATAGAAAACGATCGTCAATATATTGCCGCCGGTTGGGAACGTGGAGGCAATAAAACCGACGGTGAAAATCGCAATGAGCATTGAGACGATGGCAATGCCGGTTCTCTGTGAGCCCATTTTAAATAGCTGTTCCGAATAATAGATCACTTTGAGGGAACTCAGCCCGGATTGTGCGATCTGATCAATCGCCAAACATCACAAATCACCAACCGGA